>JAHXHT010000040.1 GCA_025656435.1 Candidatus Thiodiazotropha sp. (ex Gloverina cf. vestifex)
GAAATGCGCTGTTTTTCTTCGCTCATGGCAGTTTTGAAGCAAGCGAGAGGAAACGTTCGCTGACAAACGATTCGTTCAGAGCTTCCCTAGTAGGCGATTGAATAGTCCGCAACTTTATACGGTGAAGCGGTTTGATCAATGCGTAGGGTGGGGCCCTGTCCCACCAATTCAGACCTATATCGGAGACATTTCGGTGGGGCAGCAGGGCCCCACCCTACGCGTTGATTGTGCCGCGTAGGATAACCAATCGATTGAGAGGAGAGGCTCAGTCGGCTTCATAAGGCTCGCTGAAGGAGCAGTCCTTCTGCGGGCAGACCTTCTCCGTCCCTTTACGCTTGGTGGTTTTGATGGTCAGCACCGGCCAACCGCAACTGGGGCAGGGCTCGGCGATGGGTTCGTTCCACACGGCATAGTCACAGTCGGGGTAGGTGGAGCAGGAGTAGAAGATCTTGCCGCGGCGTGACTTGCGCTTGAATATGGTGCCTTTCTGACACTTGGGGCATGAGACGCCGGTATCTTCAGGTTTCTCTAATGGTTCAATAAAGCGGCAGTCAGGATAGCTCGAGCAGCCGATGAATTTGCCATAACGGCCACGTTTTACGACCAGTTCCGAGTCGCATTCAGGACAGGTGCGCCCTTCGACCACTTCGGGTTCTTCTTTTTCGCTTGAATCTGCGTTGAGGTCTCGTGTGTAGTCGCACTCCGGATAGTTGGTGCAACCGATAAAGCGCCCGTGTCGGCCGAGGCGGATGGAGAGCTGCTTGCCGCATTTGGGGCAGGCCTCATCCAGTGCCTCATGGGTGACATCGTTGCGCTTGACGTTTTCCTGGGTGTGGTCGATGCGTTCCTTGAACGGTCCCCAGAACTTACTCAGCAGGGGTACCCAGGCCTCTTCGCCACGGGAGACGGCATCCAGCTCGTCCTCCAGATTGGCGGTGAAGTCGTAATCCACATAACGGGTGAAATAATCGGTGAGGAATTTGTTCACCACGCGGCCCACATCGGTGGGCATGAAGCGCTTCTTGTCCAGGACCACATATTCACGGTCCTGCAGAGTCGAGATAATCGAAGCGTAGGTAGAGGGACGGCCGATGCCATACTCTTCCAGGGCCTTGACCAGACTCGCCTCGCTGAAGCGGGGTGGAGGTTCGGTAAAGTGCTGTTCCGGGCGAACAGCTTTCAAGGGCAGCGTTTCACCTTCTACCAATGGAGGCAGTATTTTTTCATCGCTGTCGCTTTTGGCGGCATCGTCCAGACCCTCTTGGTAGACAGCGATAAAGCCTGGCTTGGCGATGACCGAACCGTTGGCGCGAAACTGGTTGCCTTCTCCGCACTGGAGATCGGCGGCCACGGTATGGATGGTGGCGTGAATCATCTGGCAGGCGACGGCACGCTTCCAGATCAGCTCGTAGAGCCTGGCCTGGTCCTTGGATAAATGCTGTTTGATCTCGTCAGGCGTCCGCAGGACCGAAGTGGGACGGATGGCCTCATGGGCTTCCTGGGCATTCTTCGCCTTGGTCTTGAAGCGACGCACTTCCGGAGGTATCTGGTCATTGCCGTATTTGTCGGTAATGAAATCGCGGATCTCTCCAATTGCCTCGTCTGCCAGGTTGACCGAGTCGGTACGCATGTAGGTGATCAGACCCACAGTACCTTGACCGACATCCATGCCTTCATAGAGCTGTTGTGCGGTACGCATGGTGCGCTGGGTGGTGAAGCCGAGCTTGAGCGAGGCTTCTTGCTGCAAGGTTGAGGTCGTGAAAGGGGGCGCTGGATTGCGTTTGCGCTGTTTCTTTTCGACCTTGGTGACCAGCAGGCCCTGACTGCCGGCCGCTACCAGGGTCTGTTTGGCAGCTGAGGCATCCGCCTCGTTAGTGATACTGAATTTCTCCAGTTTGTCGCCCTGGTAGTGAGTGAGTTTGGAGGAGAAGGCCTGGTTCTCTTTTTCGGAATCGGCCTCGATGGTCCAGAATTCTTCGGCCTTGAAGGCCTCGATCTCCATCTCCCGCTCAACGATCATGCGCAGGGCGGGGCTCTGCACACGTCCGGCAGAGAGGCCCCGGCGAACCTTCTTCCACAACAGAGGTGAGAGGTTGAAGCCGACCAGATAGTCGAGGGCGCGCCTGGCCTGTTGGGCATCTACCAGGGCGTGGGAGAGTTCCCTGGGATTGGCGATGGCATCGTTCACCGCCTTTTTGGTGATCTCGTTGAACACGACCCGGTAGACGGGCTTTTTCTTCAACTTACCCTTTTCTCTGAGTAACTCGGAGAGATGCCAGGAGATCGCCTCACCCTCGCGGTCCGGATCAGTGGCGAGGTAGAGGGCATCTGAGTTTTTCAATGCTTTGGCAATCGCCTGTACATGGCGGTCGTTGCGCTCGATGATCTGGTACTTCATGGCAAAACCGTTATCCGGGTCTACCGCACCCTCTTTTGGCACCAGGTCGCGCACATGGCCGTAGGAGGCAAGGACTTCAAAGCCGCCTCCCAAGTATTTCCTAATGGTTTTGGCCTTGGCCGGTGATTCGACGATTACCAGGTTCATGTAAATTTAGATCGGATTCAATGAAAAACGCGGGACAGTGAAACGCCCCGCGCTGAAGAAATCAAGTCCTAAATTAGTGCAGATATTCAGGCACTTCGTTGTAGACCATGTCTTCCATGCGGGCAAAAGCCGCTTCCTGGCCGGGTTGATTCATCAATACCAGCAGGATGATCCACTTCAGTTCCTCTTCCGTGATAATCGGTGTATCGAGGGCCAAAGAGCGTTCGATCACCAACTCGCGGGCGGTCTGCGTCAATATATCGTTCTGCTCAAGAAACAACAGCAGTCCACGGGAACCCACATCTAGGCGAGCACTCTCCTCATCAGTGAAGATACGTAGGGAGTGGGGCTGGTGCGCCTCACCTTGCTGAGTATGGACGTTGTCTGCCAGCTCATCGAGCCAGTCGAAGGCTTTGTCTATCTCACCGCTGATAAAGCCGGCTTGGATCAGTTCGTCGCGGAGATCGTTTTGATCAGAGGGTGGGGCTTGCTCACCGTCCATGTAGTTTTCATAGAGGTAGATCAGGATATCGACCACGTTTTCGTTCATTTGCTCTCTCTCCCGCTGGAGCGGGATGCCAGGGTGTCAGTGCGGCAGTAGAGGCCGCCTGGAGCTGATGATACATGACCTTCTAGCTCAAGCACCAGCAGCATGGACGAAACTGCCTCGGCGGTCAAACACGTTCGGGCGATTAATTCGTCAACTGAGACAGGGTCATAGCCGAGGGCCTCGGTTAAGCGAGTGTACTCGGGATCGTCAGTCTGATCGCTTGGTGACTTTTTCTCACTTTGGTAATGCTCGCTCAATGGCGCCAATGTTCCGAGCAGCGCGCCGAGCTCCTCGACAATATCCTGCGCCGATTCAACAAGTTTGGCACCCTGGCGAATCAATGCATGGCAGCCGCGGGCCTGGGGATTGTGGATGGAACCGGGAATGGCAAAGACTTCACGTCCCTGTTCGGAAGCCAGACGGGCGGTAATCAGGGAGCCGCTTTGTACCGCGGCCTCGATGACCAGGGTGCCGAGGCACAAACCGCTGATGATACGGTTGCGCCTGGGAAAATTCTCCGCTTTTGCCGGCGTGCCTGGTGGGAATTCACTGACCAACAGGCCCATATCGGCAATCCGGTGGGCCAGGTCATGGTGGCTTGCGGGGTAGATCCTATCCAGTCCCGTGCCCATCGCAGCAACCGTGCGTCCGGCTTTCAGAGCGCCCATATGTGCGGCGCCATCGATGCCGATGGCCATGCCACTGGTCACGCAAAGACCTGCAGTTGCCAGGGAATGAGCGAATTTCTTCGCGTTGTTGATCCCTGTAGGGGTTGGATTGCGACTTCCGACAATGGCGATTTGAGGTTGACTGAGGAGGGTTGCATCACCGATCAGATAGAGCAGTGGTGGGGGTGCATCGATCTCTTTTAAAAGCAGGGGATAGTCGTCGTCTGCTTGAGTGATCAGCTGATGACCAGGCTCACGTAGCCAGGTGAGCGTTGGTTCGATATCTGATGGTTGGCGTCGCTGGAGTTGGCTGATGGCGCGCTGGGGGATGCCCAGGTCAGACAGCTCGGTGCGTGAGGCCTGGAGTATCTTCTCCGGTCTGCCGAAGTGGTCGATCAGGCGTTGAAAATAGCGACTGCCGATACCGGAGGTCTGGCTGACAAGCAGCCAGGCCTCCAGGTCGGTGGGGAGAGAAGGGGACGGCTCTTCCATGAACGGGCCCTCACTATTTGGGGTTGAATTCAGCTTTTGGGTGGTCGTACCCAATCAAGTACATGCAGGGGTTTGGTGGCACGCATGATAAGCGCAAAACTGACCCGATCTAATGTACGAAAGACCATCAGCACACCGGCTTCTTCCAGTGGCAGGGTGACGGTTTCGCCGCGGCCCTTGATGATATCGCGGATCTCATTACCGCCTTGCAGGATCTCCAGCACATGGCCGGGCTCCAGACCGTCATTGGCGCCTTTGTTGAGGACCACAACGTTATATTGGCCGATCTGTGAGACGCCATTGAGTACGGATATGATACGGCCCTCAATATCGCCTTCGGGTGCGCGGGGTTGGAAGTTGGTCAGGGGCTCCTGATCCTCGGCCTTGATCAGACGATCGCCGATGATGGCTTCCAATTCAGAGCTGACAATGAGGAACTTGGCCGGGTCACCGGTGCGTTTCAGATCGGCATCGCCGATAAAGGCAGCCTCGTAGCCGAGAATCTCATCCGTGTCAGGATCTTTGTATGGCTTGCCGGGTCTGACAATGGTATGGCGGGCCGGTTGATCTTCCATAACGCTCCGGGCGTAGAAGGAGATGCCTGCGCCACCGATGATATGGTCATCGAGGAAGTGAACAATATAGGGCGCCTGCTCCAGTTCGTTCTCTTCCATGACATAGGGTCGTGTGAGGAATTGGGCGATAGCATCGACCGGGATGGTCGGGATTGCGTCATCCAACGGAGTCGCCCTGATCTGGGGTGAGAGTTTATTTTTCCGGTTGAGCGATAAAATAGGCTGGCCGTCTCGATAGGTGAGGACGATCTCGTCACCCGGATAGATCAAATGGGGGTTTTCGATCTGGGGGTTGACGAACCAGACTTCCGGCCAGAGCCAGGGATCACGCAGGAATAGGGCGGAGATATCCCACAGGGTGTCACCCTTGACCACGGTATAGCGCTCAGGATGCGATGGATTGAGTGCAACCGGTTCGGCGGCTATCACCCAGCAGGTGAGCAGCAGGCCGAGGATGAATCCGATGAGTTTGTTGTTAAGATATGGCATAACGATTCCCTTGGATACGAAGCTGGTTTTGTCTTCGGCTAAGCTAAAGATGAACGCCGGAAATTGTCCCCAGATTCCAGTATGATCATAATGTTAGCGTAATTTCTTGCATTTGTACTATAGATTTTTGGAAAAACCGATGGCGATTCTTGACATACTTCATTTTCCCGATCCACGACTGCGCAATAAGGCGAAGCCTGTGGCAGAAGTCGATGACTCTATACGTCGGCTGATAGACGATATGCTTGAGACCATGTATGAGGCGCCGGGCATTGGTCTCGCAGCAACCCAGGTGAATGTGGCCAAACAGCTGGTGGTGATTGATCTTTCCGAAGACAAAAATGAGCCGCTTTGCCTGATCAATCCGGAGATCATTGAAAAGGACGGCATCGAACAGATGGAAGAAGGTTGTCTCTCTGTGCCCGGCATCTATGAAAAGGTGACGCGGGCCAACCATATCCGCCTGCGGGCCCTTGATCGGGAAGGTCGCCCCTTTGAGATGGAGGCTGAAGATCTGCTGGCTGTCTGCATTCAGCATGAACTGGATCACCTGGAGGGTAAGTTATTTGTTGATTATCTCTCCAGCCTCAAGCGTCAGCGCATACGGAAAAAACTGGAAAAAGAGAACCGTCAGCCGACCGAAGCGGCAACAGGCACGCATCAGGTCATCTGAATACAGCGCATCATAACGAGCTGCATTTGAGCCTCTTGCCTGCATCTTCTTCTCAGCGGCAACAGGATTCTGAGACGCGGTTCCCGCTCCGGACAACTCTTACAAGAACAGCCATTTTCAGGAAATTGATTCATGACAGCACCCCTGAGGATCATCTTTGCCGGCACCCCGGACTTTGCCGCATCCGCATTATCCGCGCTACTCACTACCGAACACCGGGTGGTGGCGGTCTACACACAACCCGACCGACCGGCGGGACGGGGGCGTAAACTGCAACCCGGCCCGGTAAAACAACTGGCACTCGAGCATGGGATTGAGGTGCGCCAACCGGAGAAACTCAAAGATCCGGCAGACCAGTCAGCACTGGCTGACTTGAAGGCAGATCTCATGGTCGTAGTGGCCTACGGGCTGTTGTTGCCCCAGGCCGTGCTCGATGCGCCGCGTCTGGGTTGCGTCAATATCCATGCCTCTCTGTTGCCCCGATGGCGTGGAGCGGCACCGATACAGCGTGCAGTCCTGGCAGGAGATATGGAGAGCGGTGTGACCATCATGCAGATGGAGGCAGGCCTGGATACCGGCCCCATGCTGCATACGCTGAGAACACCTATCAGCCCTGAAGATACCGGCGGCAGCCTGCACGATCGGCTTGCTGAAATGGGTGCCCGGGCGCTGCTGGAGAGCCTGCCGGGGATTGCCGGCGGGAGCCTGCATCCGGTGGCGCAGGATGGCAATCTGGCGAACTATGCCAAAAAGCTTGATAAGCAGGAGAGCCTGATCGACTGGTCGCAGCCGGCTGAATCGATAGATCGGCAAGTCAGGGCTTTCAACCCCTGGCCGGTGGCTCAATGCCGTTTTGAGGAAAAAATCATGCGTATCTGGCAGGCAACACCGCTGCAGGAACAAGCGCCAGCCGACCAGGTGCCGGGCTCGGTGGTGAGCGCCGGCAAGTCAGGTATCGATGTGGTGACGGGCTCGGGTTTGCTACGTATCACGCAACTGCAGATGCCGGGAAAACGTGCCATGTCGGCCGCTGATTTTCTCAATGCGCATACCATGAATGGCGTGGTGCTGAGCTGATGAGTCGTCAGAACCCTGATCCCAGGGTCGCCGCTGCCCGGGTAGTGAATGGCGTGTCCTCCGGTCGCTCTCTGTCTGATTTGATACCGCAGCATCTCTCCGGCATCAATGATGTGCGAAATCGTAGCTTGGCTCAGGAGTTGAGTTACGGCAGCCTGCGATACTATCCGCGATTGCATGCCCTGATCGGCCGCCTGCTGCAAAAACCGCTAAAGGCAAAGGATGGCGATGTTGAAGCACTGTTGCTGATCGGTGCTTATCAGCTGCTCTATCTCCGCGTGGCCGACCATGCTGCAGTGAATGAGACGGCAGGTGCGGCAAAAAAATTGGGGAAGCGGTGGGCGGTTGGCCTGATAAACGGTGTGTTGCGCCGACTTCAGCGAGAGCAGAAACAGCTGCTGGCCGGGTTGGAATCTGATGAAGTGGCGCGCCATGCCATGCCGGGTTGGCTGTTGGGCGAACTGCAGGCCCGTTGGCCTGACAATTGGGAGCAGCGAGCGTCCGCATTGAATGAGCGCCCGCCCATGACACTGCGAGTCAACCGACTGCAGACCACACGAGATGCCTATCTCAAACTGCTGGATGCCGAGGGGATTCAAGCCAAAGCGAACACTATAGTCCCCATGGGCGTGGATCTTGAACGGCCGGTGGACGTGGAGCTTCTGCCGGGGTTTGCCGCAGGGATGGTGTCAGTACAGGATGGGGCGGCACAGCTCGCAGCCGGATTGCTGGATCTCTCCCCCGGTCAGCATGTCCTGGATGCCTGTGCGGCACCGGGCGGCAAGACAAGTCATCTGTTAGAGACTGAGCCCGGGATTCAATTAACGGCTATGGATGTCGATGAAGCGCGTCTGCTGCGGGTGACGGAAAATCTCACTCGCCTGAAGTTACAGGCAGATTTGCAGCAAGGCGATGCCGCTGAGCCCCGGGGTCCCTGGGCGGAACGACATTACGACAGGATCTTGCTCGATGTGCCTTGCTCAGCCACTGGTGTGATTCGGCGCCACCCCGACATCAAGTATTTACGTCGTGAATCGGATATCGGCGCCCTGGCGGACCTGCAACAGCGTATTCTCGAAGCCATCTGGCCACTGCTTAAGCCGGGTGGTTTGATGCTGTACGCCACCTGCTCGATACTGGAGAAGGAAAACGAAGCTCAGCTCAGGCCATTTCTCTTGCAACACGCGGACGCACAAGAAAAGCCTATCGAGGCAGAATGGGGAGAAGCGAGGACTGTCGGTCGGCAGATCCCTCCCGGTGAGGATGGGCTCGATGGTTTCTATTACGCGCTGGTGGAGAAAAGCGCCGCATGAGATACAGGATACTCAGTTTACTGATACTGTTGACTTGGTTGGGCAGTGCATCGGCAGCAACATTCATGGTGGATGATGTGTCGATCACAGAACAGAACGAGGCCTATCGGCTCAACGCCCGCATCGACTATCGACTGACGGATGAGGTGCATGAGGCCCTTAGCAACGGGGTGCCGTTGACTTTACGGGTGGAGTTGGTGGTGGGGAAACTTTTGCGGAGTTTCTGGGAGCCAAACTCCCTTTCACGTACGCTCAGATTCCAGATCCGCTATCATGCTCTGACGGAACTCTATCGGGTGGTGGATATGCAGACAGGGGAGGAACAGAGCTTCGTGACCCAGGATGCCGCACTCTACGCCTTGGGCGAGATCGGTGACATGTTACTGGTGTCACGTTCGGGGTTAATACCGGGTGAACCCTACCAACTGCATCTGCGGGCCGACCTTGAGATCGAGTCGTTACCGCTGCCCCTACAGCCATTGGCCTATCTGGGGCGGGGCTGGAGACTGACTACCGGGTGGACACGATGGCCACTTCAACCCTGAGTCGCCTGCGTATTGGCGGATTTTCCGTCGCACTGCTGCTGGTCCTTCTGTTGGTGACCCTGCACTTAATGAGCAGCGCCGTGCAGAATTCTGCAGAGCTTAGCCGCTATTTTGTGCCGCTATTAGTCGTTAACCTGGCCGGCATGGTGATCCTCATTGGGATGATCACCTACAATTCTGTTCGGCTTATTCGACAGTATCTGCGTCACAGCGCCGGCTCCCGGCTGACCCTGCGGATGTTGCTGATCTTCATCGTCATCTCACTCACCCCCGTGGGTGTGGTCTACTACTACTCATTCAGTTTTCTGCAGGGTGGTATCGACAGTTGGTTCGATGTGCGGATCGATCAGGCAATGGAAGACGCCCGGGACTTGGGTCAAGCCTCGCTGGATCTGAACAAGCGGCTCTGGTTGAAATATACAGAGCAGCAACTCTTGAGTGTCACGGATGCCTCTGAATCGGCCCTCTCTCTCTCCATTGCTGAGTTGCGCCAGCAGTCCGGCGCGCTGGAACTGTCACTGAGTGACCCATTTGGCCAGATCATCGCCTATTCCAATGCCGTGGCCTCGGAGTTGGCGCCGGCCAAGCCCGACGATTTCATCATGCAGCAGTTGCGTGAAAGCAGCAGTTATGTGGGGCTGGTGAGAGAGAAGGATGAGTTGATGATCCGGGTGGCGGTGGTGGACCCACTGGGCCGGCCCTATATCATCCAGGGCCTCTATCCCGCTTCAGAGCGTGTGAGCGCTTTATCCGAGAAGCTGGAGCTTGCCTATAACCGCTATAAGGAACTCTCCTTTCTCCGTCAGTCATTGAAACGCAACTTCTCGCTGACCCTCTTTATGGTGCTCATGTTCGCTATCCTGTCTGCAGTGTGGGCCGCCTTCTTCTCGGCACGGCGCATGGTGGCGCCGATTACCAACATTGCGGCTGGTACCCGTGCAGTGGCCGAGGGTAATTACGATCGGCAGTTACCTGTCCCAAGAGCCAAGGATGAGCTGGCTTTTCTGGTGACCTCCTTTAATGCCATGACGCGGCGTATCGGTCAGGCACGGGATCAGGCATCCCGCAGTCAGCGTGAGGTGGAGGGGCAGCGTGCCTACCTGGAAACCGTGTTGGGGCGGCTCTCTTCCGGCGTGTTGACCTTTGATGAGGAGCATCGTCTGCGGACTACCAATCCGGCGGCGGAGAAGATTCTCGGCACCAATCTACAGCGGGTTATTGGTTCTCCAGTTCAGTCTTTGGCCCTCGTCTCGCCGGTGTTACGTCAGTTTGTGGAGGGGCTGCAGGACCCGTTGCTGGAATTCCAGGAAGAGTGGCGCGGTGAATTGACCCTGTTCGGTGGCGAGGGGCGCAAGGTACTGATCTGTCGCAGTACCCCCTTCTCACAACTAGACGGGCCAAAGGGGCATATCGTGTTGTTCGACGATGTCACCGCATTGATTCGGGCACAACGTGATGCGGCCTGGGGCGAGGTGGCGCGGCGGCTGGCCCATGAGATCAAGAATCCGCTAACGCCGATCCAACTTTCGGCAGAACGGTTACGGCATAAATTTCTCAAGCGCATGCCGGAGAAGGATGCCGAGTTGCTTGAACGTGCAACCCACACCATCGTGCAGCAGGTGGAAGCGATGAAGACCATGGTCAACGACTTTTCCGAGTACGCCCGGCCGCCGCAGATGGAGGTCAAGCCTCTGCGGCTCGACAAGCTGATCGCGGAGGTGGTTGACCTGTATCGCGGTAACAAGGAGATTAAGTTCAACATAGAACTGACGGCAGGCGCCGCTCGTGTCGAGGCAGACTCACTACGGGTTCGTCAGGTCGTACACAATCTGATGAAGAATGCCATTGAGGCCATGGAGGGTCAGAAAGCGGCAGAACTCTCAGTGATCACCAAGGTATTGCAGCGTGATGATCATCCCTACTACGAAATGAGAGTGCAGGACAACGGTCCGGGCTTCAACGAGACCATGGTGCAGCACCTGTTCGAGCCCTACGTTACGTCGAAGCCCAAGGGAACAGGGCTTGGCCTGGCCATCGTCAAGAAGATCGTCGAGGAGCATGCCGGTATTATCTGGGCGGAAAACTGTGATAAGGGCGCCTGTATGGTGATGCATCTGCCAATGTTGCTGGATCTCGAAGAGGAGAGTGAAGTATGAGTGGCGCCTATATTCTGGTCGTCGATGACGAGCCGGAGATACGCAATCTGGTGAAGGAGATCCTCGAGGACGAGGGTTACGAAGTGGCGATGGCCGCCGATGGCCAGTCGGCGCGCAAGGCCTTGCGTGACCGTCGCCCGGAACTGATTCTGCTGGATATCTGGATGCCCGATGTGGATGGGATCACGCTGCTCAAGGAGTGGGGAGCGGAGGAGGGACTGCCTTGTCCGGTAATTATGATGTCGGGTCACGGTACGGTGGAGACCGCCGTGGAGGCAACCCGCCTGGGCGCCTATGATTTTCTCGAAAAGCCACTTTCCCTCGCCAAACTGCTGCTCACTGTAGAACGCTCGATCGAAGCGGAGCAGTTGAAGCAGGAGAATGTCGGCCTCAAACGACACAATCACGTTATCCATGAACCCACCGGTAAGAGCCCGGTAATGCAGCGGCTGCGGGAACAGGTCAAGCGCATCGCCCAGCACGATACCTGGGTGCTGGTGACCGGTGAACCGGGTAGCGGCCGGGAGACCCTGGCGCGCTATCTGCACGCCCAGAGCATGCGTCGTGAGCGCCCCTTTGTCGAGGTCAATGTCAGTGCGATCGTCAAGGCCAATGCGGCGCAGGAGCTTTTCGGTACAGAGGTTGACGGATGCATCCACTACGGCAGGCTTGAACAGGCCATGGGCGGTACCCTGTTTCTCGACGAGGTGGCCGATATGGACCTGGAGGCCCAGGCGCAATTGGTCGGCGCCCTGGATACCGGCAGCTTCCTGCGGGTGGGCGGCAGCGACCCGGTCAGTATCGACGTGCGGATCATCGCAGCCACAAAACACAATCTTGAGGAGGCTGTACAGGAGGGAAAGTTTCGCGAAGATCTCTTTTACCACCTGAATGTGGTGCCTCTGCATGTACCACCGCTACGAGAGCATGCTGAAGATGTGCCGGAGCTGCTCAACTTCTATGTCGACTGGTTCGTGACCCATGAAAAGTTGCCTTATCGGCACTTTGCGGTGGGAGCACAAAATAAGCTGCGCAATCATCCCTGGCTTGGCAACGTGCGGGAATTGAAGAATCTGGTACAGCGTCTGTTGATTCTTGAGGCAGGCCCGGAAATCGCTCAGGAAGAGATCGAGGCGACTCTGGGCTCACCGGATGTAAGAGCATCCGCAGGGGGATTGGATTCGATGATCTCCTTCGACCAACCGCTACGACAGGCCAGAGAGGCCTTCGAAAAGGTCTACCTTGAATACCAATTACATCAGCACGAAGGTAATATCTCACGCATGGCAAAGGCGGTGGGTATGGAGCGAACCCATCTCTACCGCAAACTCAAGTCCCTTGAGATAGAATTCAAGGACAAGCGGTAATTCAGGTTGAAAACAGTCCGCACACGAACGGGAATCAAGCCGGTTAATGGGAAGCTGTAGGGTGCGGCCCAGCCGCACCATCTCAGATCACCGGCCCCTGTAGACGGACTTCAGCATTTAACTATCGGCAGCGGCAGTCCTTGCTTTTCGGCCGGTGGCTCTGAGTAGCAAAGCCAATCAATGACTCTAGAAACCGGGCGTTGAGTTGTTTTTACTCGGCATCGAGTCTCTGTGTCCCACAGTTGACTAAAAATTAGTCAGTGCCGAGATGATTTTGCTCGACGACGGGTCTCAGGGACTCGTGATTGACTAAAATTTAGTCAACGCTGAGTAAATTTTAGTCATCAGAGACAGGAATTGACTCGCCATCGAGCCAATTTTGCCCGGCACCGATACTATTTGACTCAACGACGAGTAGATTTTGTCCGTCATCGAGGAAAATAGAGTCATCAGCCGGATAATTTCCTGGAGTGGGCAGAAGTTGTCCCGCCAGGCCATAGATTTAGGTGACGATGTTCCAATATCATCCCGTACCCGTTGACGGGAAGCAAAAGCTCAAGTTGATGAGTGTGGCCCTCGTGTAGGAAAAAGACTACAGACACCACAAACCCAACGCTGATCGCCATGGAAGGCTGAAAGCCGAGGCGATTAGTCCCCGATAGGCGTAGGCGCGGTTGTATGGCCGTAATTGTGACTGTTA
>JAHXHT010000041.1 GCA_025656435.1 Candidatus Thiodiazotropha sp. (ex Gloverina cf. vestifex)
CGGTGAAATGCGCTGTTTTTCTTCGCTCATGGCAGTTTTGAAGCAAGCGAGAGGAAACGTTCGCTGACAAACGATTCGTTCAGAGCTTCCCCTAAGTGACCAGGCAGGCAGAGATGATGAGGTAGAATCCACGACTCTGCATCAAGTGTAGGGTGCGGCCTGCCGCACCAGATACCTCTGACAAAGCAAAAAACTATCCCTCAGTATTGAAATATCGCCATGTCATCACCATTTCTCAGCTACCTCCGGGTCAGGTACAATCGGCCTCTTTGCTTAATCAGACGGAAACTGCGTGGAAAATTTCAGAGGCACAACTATTCTTTCGGTTCGGCGCGATGGCAAGGTAGTCATTGGCGGTGACGGCCAAGTCTCTCTCGGCAACACCGTGATGAAGGGCAATGCCCGCAAGGTCCGGCAGCTATACAAAGGCAATGTCATCGCCGGATTTGCCGGCGCCACCGCCGATGCCTTCACCCTATTCGAGCGCTTCGAGGGCAAACTCGAAAAACACCATGGTCATCTGACCCGCGCAGCGGTGGAGATGGCCAAGGACTGGCGCACCGATCGCGCCCTGCGCCGACTTGAAGCCCTGCTCTGCGTGGCTGATGCCAAGGTCTCTCTGATCATCTCCGGCACTGGCGATGTGATCGAGCCAGAACACAGCCTGATGGCCATCGGTTCCGGTGGTGCCTTCGCCCAGGCCGCAGCGCGCGCCCTGCTGGATAATACCGAATTGAGCGCCCGGGAAACCGTCGAAAAGGGTCTGGGTATCGCCGCCGATATCTGTATCTATACCAATCACAACCTCGTACTCGAGGAGCTGGACAGCGAGAGCTAAGGTCTGTTTACAACCATGTCGCAAATCACCCCGCAACAGATCGTTGCCGAACTGAACAAACACATTATCGGTCAGGCAGACGCCAAGCGAGCCGTGGCCATCGCCCTGCGTAATCGCTGGCGCCGGTCTCAAGTGCCAGAAGCATTGCGCAATGAGATCACGCCCAAAAATATTCTGATGATCGGCCCCACCGGCGTGGGCAAGACCGAAATCGCCAGACGCCTGGCCAGACTCGCCAACGCCCCCTTTCTCAAGGTCGAGGCCACCAAATTTACCGAAGTGGGCTATGTGGGCAGGGAGGTCGACTCAATCATCCGGGAACTGGCCGATTCCGCAGTGAAACTGGTGCGGGAAGAGGAGATGGAAAAGGTCGCCGAGGAGGCCAGCCATGCTGCCGAGGAGCGCATCCTAGACACCCTGCTGCCTGCGCCCAAGCCCGCCTCCGGCTGGGAAGATGAGCCCAGCAACACGTCCAGCGTCTCCAGCAGCACCCGTGACAAGTTCCGCGACAAGGTGCGCAACGGTGAGCTCGACGAGAAGGAGATCGAAGTCGAGGTCAGCTCCACCCCCGTGGGTGTCGAGATCATGGCTCCCCCAGGTATGGAGGAGATGACCAACCAGCTTCAGGGAATGTTTCAAAATCTGGGTACCGGTCGCACCCGAAGGCGCAAGCTGCGCCTCAAGGATGCCTACAAGGTCCTGCGTGATGAAGAAGCGACGAAACGGATCAACGAAGAGGATCTGAAGCTGCGTGCGCTTGAGATGGTTGAGCAGCACGGCATCGTTTTCATCGACGAAATCGACAAGGTGACCAGCCGGGCCGAGACCAGTGGCGCCGACGTCTCCCGCGAGGGTGTGCAACGTGACTTGCTACCGCTGGTGGAGGGCTGCACCATCTCTACCAAACACGGCATGGTGAAGACGGATCATATCCTCTTCATCGCCTCCGGCGCTTTCCACCTGGCAAAACCATCCGACCTGATCCCTGAGCTGCAGGGCCGCCTGCCGATTCGGGTGGAACTGACTGCTCTCACGGTAGAAGACTTCACCCGCATCCTCACCGAACCGGATGCCTCACTGACTGAGCAGTACGAGGCGTTGATGGGTACCGAAGATGTGAAACTCGAGTTCACCGAGGCCGGCATCCGCCGCATCGCCGAGACTGCCTGGCAGGTCAACGAGACCACCGAGAACATCGGTGCTCGCCGCCTGCATACTGTCATGGAGCGACTACTGGAGACCATCTCCTTCGAGGCCACCGAACATGGGGGAGAGCACATCACCATCGACGATACCTATGTAGACGAACACCTGTCGAAGCTCGCGGCGGATGAGGACTTGAGCCAATACATACTCTAACCACCGGATTTATTACCCACCTGCGCAGGTAAAATGGGGCTTTAGCAGTCAACCTATTTTAAAGAGAAAACACGTATGTCACATCCCAATCCAACCGAAGTCCATCTACATAAGCAGTCCCGCGTGCTGGAGATCAGCTTCGATGATGGCAGCAAATTCAGCTACCCTGCCGAGTATCTGCGCGTCTTCTCGCCGTCCGCCGAGGTACAGGGCCATGGCCCCGGACAGGAGGTGCTGCAGGTTGGCAAGGAAGATGTGAACATCGCCCATATCGATCCTGTGGGCAACTATGCCATCTGTCTCCATTTCGACGACGAGCACAATACCGGTATCTACTCCTGGGATACGCTCTTTCAGTTGGGGCAGCATTTTGAGCATAACTGGCAGAGCTACCTTAATCGGCTCAAAGCGGCAGGCTACGAACGTAAGGCGCCTTCAGCATAAACTACGGCGTGTAGGTTGGGCTGAAGAATGAAGCCCAACATCTTTTTCACCTCCGATTGTTGGGCTTCGTTCCTCAGCCCAACCTACGTACAATGTGCTACAGGACGTGGATATACCACCCCTTGACCAGATTAAGACAGTTCGCCTCGACTCACCGACAGGAAACCCGACAATGCCAGACGACAAGACCACCCATTTCGGCTATGAGAGTGTTCCGACCGGCGAGAAGGCGGGACGGGTTCGCGAGGTCTTTGACTCGGTCGCCAACAAATATGATCTGATGAACGACCTGATGTCTTTCGGCGTTCACCGGCTCTGGAAGCGCCAGACCATAGGGCTTTCCGGTGTACGAAAAGGCCAGCGGGTGCTCGATCTGGCTGCCGGTACCGGCGACCTGTCAGCCCGTTTCAGTGGGCTGGTGGGCAGTGATGGGCTGGTGGTCTTCTCCGATATCAATGCCGCCATGTTGAGCCAGGGCCGGGATCGAATGGCCGATGAGGGCCGTATTGGCAACCTTGAGTATGTCCAGACCGATGCCCAGTATCTGCCCTTTCCCGATGACCATTTTGACTGTGTCACCATCGGCTTTGGCCTACGCAACGTCACCGATAAACAGCAGGCGTTGGATGCCATCTTCCGTGTACTCAAACCGGGAGGCCGTTTGCTGGTGCTGGAGTTCTCCAAGCCAACCAGCAAGCCTTTGCAAAAGGCCTATGATCTCTACTCATTCGGTCTGCTACCGAAGATCGGCAAACTGGTCACCAACGATGAAGACAGCTACCGTTATCTGGCTGAGTCGATCCGTATGCACCCGGATCAGGAGACCCTCAAGGGCATGATGGAACAGGCCGGCTTCGAGCGTTGCGACCACTTCAACCTGACCGGTGGCGTTGTTGCCATACACCGAGGTTATAAGCTCTAAACCGACAGTAGGTTAATAACCCAACAGCCCCACCCTAAACACTTTCTTATCCCGAAGCGTGCAAATCAGCCACACTGGATGATCCTTGACTGTTAAGGGAATTTATATGGGAGAGGCGACCTGATGTATGATATCGCCTTTCTCCGCCAACCTGCGGATATTTAGCATATCATCGACCTGAAACGGACAGATCAAAAACCACCTATGACCGTTAGTGCTGCTGCCTTCGCCACCCTTGAGCAACTGCTCAATCAGGCCATCCGGCTCGATCCGGAGAGCCCAGCCCGCCTTGCCCCGATGCATGGCCGGGTGGTTGAAATTGCATTGGTTGGTCTGAGATTCTCCCTTTTTGTCATTCCCGAGCCCAACGGTGTACAACTGCTCAGTGCCTTTGAAGGCGAACCCGATTGCACCCTGCGCGGTACCCCACTCGACCTGGCTCGTATGCGCGGCAGCCACAAGAGCGCCGACCAACTTTTCAGCGGCTCGGTGGTGATAGAGGGAGACACCCGGCTCGCACAACATTTTGGTGATTTTCTTTCCAACTTAGAGATCGACTGGGAGGAACAGCTCTCCCGCCTCACCGGCGATGTGATTGCTCATGAGGCTGGCAATCTGGCCCGTGGTTTTTTTAGCTGGGGGTCAAAACAATCCCAAATCATGGAGCAAAATCTTCAGGAATATCTGCAGGAGGAGCTACAACTACTACCTGGGCGTCTGGAGATGGCACACTACCTCAATGAGGTCGATCGGTTACGGGACGATACAGAACGGCTCGAAGCGCGCATCACCAGGCTGAAGGAAAGATTGGACAAAAAGGACAAAACATTGTGATTCACCCCTCGCGGGCGCTGCGCCTGGTCCATATCAATCTGGTACTGCTGCGCCACGGGCTGGACGAGGTCATTCTGGCCACCCACCTCTTCCGCCCCATCCGATTTCTGATCTATCTCTCGCCCTGGTACTGGCTCCGCAAGGACCGCTCGCCTTATCCCGTGCGTATCCGCCGCACCCTGGAGGATCTGGGTCCCATATTCGTCAAGTTTGGCCAGATCCTCTCCACCCGGCGCGATTTACTGCCCGATGACCTGGCCAAAGAACTGGCTAAACTACAGGATCGAGTACCACCATTTCCCGGCGACAAGGCACGGGCAATCATTGAAAAGGCCTATGGCAAGCCCGTCGGCGAACTGCTGGAGGCGTTCGATGAAACACCTTTAGCCTCCGCCTCCATCGCACAGGTTCATACCGCACTGCTGAAAGATGGAAAAAAAGTGGTGGTAAAGGTTCTGCGCCCCGGCATCGAGAAGACAATCCGACGTGATGTTGACCTGCTCTTCACCATCGCGCGGCTGGCTGAGAAGTATTGGAAAGAGGGACGCCGCCTGAGACCCGTCGAGGTTGTAGAAGAGTACGAGAAAACCATCTTCGACGAACTCGACCTGATGCGGGAAGCGGCCAATGCCTCCCAACTACGGAGAAATTTTCTCAACAGCGAAATCCTCTATATACCAGAGATCTACTGGGACCTGACCCGACAGAATGTACTTGTGATGGAACGCATCAGCGGCACGCCGGTTGGAAACACCGACGATCTGCATAAGCAGGGAATCAGCATGAAACTGCTGGGCGAACGCGGGGTCGAGATCTTCTTCACTCAAGTCTTCAAGTACAATTTCTTCCACGCCGATATGCATCCAGGCAACATCTTCGTGGAGCCGAACGGCCGCTATATCGCCGTGGACTTCGGCATCATGGGCACACTTACCGAGGCGGACAAGCGTTATTTAGCGGAAAATCTGCTTGCCTTCTTCAACCGCGACTACAAGCGGGTCGCCCAGCTCCATGTGGAATCCGGTTGGGTACCCAGCCATACCCGGGTCGAGGAGTTCGAATCGGCCATCCGCACTGTCAGCGAGCCAATCTTCGAAAAGCCCCTGAGCGAGATCTCTTTCGGCCACTTCCTGTTAAGGTTGTTCCAGACCGCCCGCCGTTTCGACATGGAGGTACAGCCTCAGTTGGTCCTGTTGCAGAAAACACTGCTCAATATCGAGGGCCTGGGCCGCCAACTCTACCCCCAGCTTGACCTATGGACTACAGCCAAACCCTTCCTCGAACGCTGGATGAGTGAGCAGATCGGGCGGCGGGCTTTTGTTAACAAGATCAAGAAGAATCTACCAGCTCTGACCGAACATCTACCCGACTTACCCAATAAACTCAACAAAATCATCGATGAAGCGGCGACAGGACGTCTTGCCATTCAATGGAAATCCGATGAGTTAGTCAGATTGCGGAAAGAGATCAAAAACAACCATCGCAGTACTGTAACCATTATCAGCGGCAGCACCATGCTGTTGAGCGGGACCCTGCTGTTGGTTTTTGGAGCCACCGCATTGATACCGGCTACGGCTGCCAGCCTGATTGGTGGTGGTTTGGGAATCGGTGGTGGCCTGGTACTGATCAGGGGTTGGTGGGACTCTGAGCGAAAACTCTAGTCAGAGGTATGATCAGTTTACCAACGCTTTCTTTGCTGGATTCACAAATGTAATTGTCCATAGTCCTATCGTCGGGGCTCCCTCATAGAGACAGCCAAGATGAGGGAATCAACTGCGTTTATCCTAAAATTCTATTGCGTATCAGCCAGTCCCCGGTAGGTCTTCATCCTCCAAGACAAACGCCTTGGGCCTGAATCCGAAATCTCTTTCAGCGTCACTATGATCAAACACTAGATCCCGATTCATGCGCTCTGCCATGGCCGGCGTCCAATGTCGATAACGGGGTACCATCCGCATTACCATTAGTGCCACTCGAAACAAGGACAGTGGGAGGTGTAACCAGTGCGTCCGTAGCCTCAACGTCTGAAACACTCGCTCCACCATCGTGCGATAAGAAAGCGTCTCCCCCCCGGAAAGATTGTAGCAACGACCCGACACCTCATTATGATCCAGCACTGCCACACAGGCCTGTGCAACATCGCCTGCATGGACCGGTTGCCTTAATCCTTGGGCACGTCCCACCAAGGGAAAAACACGATACCGCTTTATAAAATGTGCAATTTCACAAATGTTGCCATCTCTGCCCAGACCATAAATCAGAGTAGGACGTAGGATAATCCACTCAATTCTGCGCTCTTCAGCCCATGAGATCACTTTTTCCTCTGCATCCTTGAGTTGCTTTGACAGCACCTGCTCAGCTGCATCAGAAGACGCCTCTTTGGTGAAACGGCTCGTAGAGGATAGAACCACCAGCCGCCGAATCCCGCTGGCTTCAAGCTGGGGAAACAGATCCGGTAGTACCCAGATGGGAGCCAGACTGATCCAAAAAGGAATACTTTCATGTGAAGTCGATTGGTCGATACGATGCCAGATGACTCCATCCGTAGGTTCTACGATGGGATTTCTGGAAAAGGCATTCACCTGCCAACCATCATCAATCAGAAGAGGCAACAGACACTCACCGATAAGACTGGTCGCACCCAAGACGCCCATGCGCTTGTCAGTCACGAACGAAACCCAGTCCTTTCAAAATACTTTGTCCAGCACAGGTACTGCAGACTATTCCAAACCTTAGCCAAACTCCGGCTGCCACCAGCCACATCAACACACCAGGATACTGGTGGCGGAAAAACTTTCTGTAAAACCGCATCATCCCTTTGTGCTTATGCCATTCGACAAAGAGTTTGCGATTTCGGCTACAAATACCATGCAGATGAAACATTTTTGCATCAGGCACGAACATGACCCTCCACTCCTTCTGCCTGAATCGCATACACCAATCCAGATCTTCGCAATGAAGAAAGTAACCTTCATCCCAGAGCCCAACATTCTCCATCGCCTCTCTCTTGACCAGCATACACGCCCCAGAGATCGCTTCTACCTCGATAGACAAAGCAGGTAGTGGTTGCTCATGCAGGTGAAAATCAAAAAATAGGCGGGGCCACCGGCCCGCAAATCGTGCTAAACCAAATGCCCGGACGAAAGAGCGCCATGGCGTGGGAACAGCCCGACGGCCACCAGGCTGTTCACTGCCATCCGGATTCATCAGTAATCCGCCCGCCATGCCGACTATTGGGTCTGAACTCAAAACATCCTTCAAAGCCAATACAGCGTTCTTATCCAACAGACAGTCTGGGTTTAAGAATAGGAGATTGGGGGCCTGGCAGTTCTTTATACCTATATTACACGCTGCAGAAAATCCTATATTCTTGATATTCTTAAGAATTTTGATACTGTTCGAATTAGCAAGGACACTCTCTAACAACTCTAGACTATCATCCTGAGAGTCATTATCAACCACTACCACCTCATCAACCTGGGGCAGCACTCTGGCTATACAATCCGCAAGAAATGATCCTGCGTTATAATTGACAATGATTGCGCTAACACCAGTCTGAATACTTTCAGTTGGTAAACCCACCGATTCCTCACATCTTTCATTGTATTTAGACAGCCCCTCTATTTCCCTATAAAGAGGCGCTTATCCAACATACGCCAGATGTCTACAATCGAACACCGCCTGGTGGATTGTACAGATTTACGCTTGCGAATGATGTGCGGCAATCCCTTAATTGCATCCCATTTGGCTTTGAAAATGACCTTTCCTTGCCCTCTTAAAGTAAACCTGGCGAGTGCGGCAAAATTCATCATGACGTGCAGGGGCAGCAGCAGCCAGAAAAGGCTCCCTGGCATATCTTTCACGAAAGTCCAGGCGAGATTTCTGTGGCCATGATAGACAGCGAAATCGCTGTGTTTGCCACCTGTCGTGGCAGATCCTACATGGTAGGCAATCGCAGTCGGAATCAATATCGAGCTATAACCCATCAATTGTAGACGGAAGCCCAAGTCCACATCTTCAACATAGCAGAAATAGTCATCATCAAAACCTCCGACCTCCTGCAGGGCCTGATGCCGGTAGAAGCCAGCGGCAGCACAGGGGCTAAAAATGGATTCCTCCGCCTTGGGCCGGCTGATTCTTAAATGACCGTGAGCACTGCGCCAGACCAAACCACTTGCGTGGTAGACGTCGCCCAGACCATCCCAAAATGCATGATCATCAGCCTTCACCAAAGCCGATGAAAAGCTTGCCGCAGCCGGATATGCCTCTGAAGCACGCCGCATCTGTTCATGCCAAGCCGAATCAAGAAAGGCATCGGGGTTGACTAAAGCAACCCAACTGCAATCTGCTACGGTACCCAGGCCTATGTTGTTTGCCATAGCAAAGCCCGTATTGGCTGTTAGGGTCTTATATTCGACATCTTCCCTCGCCTGCCACCGTAAAAAAGACTCTGGCATGGGTTCGCTGCTGCCATTATCTATAACCAAAATCCGATGAAAGGGAAGCGATTGCTTGTCGAGAGCTTCAAGGCATTGATCCAGAACCGCCCAGGAATTCCAATTGACTACAATTACGGCAGAATGCATTTACATATCCAGTTTGTTAAGAAAGATTGAAATGGCCAGAATTGACCCTTACTTAGTAGTTTTCTCCAAGATAACCCTAACTTTTTAGTTAATATGAGAATACTTGTTCACATTATTAGTAATGTCTCATTCGATATCAGCAGATGACGTTCGCTAAATCTGGGCATTTGATTCAGACTGTTTCTTTTTCAGCTATAGTGGGTCACCGAGTGAGAAAATCAATCCAATATGTAAATAGTATATGTAAGAAGACGCAGACTTAAGGTTTCATAATTATCCGATTATCAATAAGATAACACTTTTGGCTCACCATCCACTTAATCCTGCATTCTTCACAGAATATCATGCAACAACATACTTACCATGATGGCGACCCTCAAGACCAGTTGCCGAAACCTGACGATTTTTTCTCATGGCCCCAAGACGCAGCACACAAACATGAATGGAAAGAGTCCGCCTCACGCTGGGCCGTTTTGCGTAAGGCCTATCCCAACCATCCAGCCACATGGTTTCAAGGCGCCAACGCCCACATGGAAGCTGGCGAATTAAACAAGGCAGAAAATCTGCTTGTTTTTTGTCGAGAACAGTTCCCTAACCATCCCAACTCATTGATATTTTCAGCTACTCTTGCCATGCATCGCCATAAATGGGATATGGCAAAAAAATATCTGGCAGTCGCACGTGAAAGGCATTCAGACAACCTCCAAACTTGGCTGAATTCTGCAGAATGTGCAGAAAAAAATGACAACATAGATCAGGCAGTGGCATTCTATGAAAGCGCTTGTCATTGTACTCCTTCTCAGGCCACCCCTTTTATTCAGTATGCCGAATTATTTATGCGCACTGAACGATGGGAGGAAGCCCTGATACGCTGGGAGATTGTTCGGGAGCATTTCCCAAAAATCACTGCAGGCTTTACCCGCGCAGCAGATGCTTCACTCAAACTTGGGCGACCCATGGAGGCGCGCAAGCTTCTCCTTACTCACCAATATGGAACCGATATTCTCAATACTGAACATCCGCCGCAAAGCTTGCCGAGCCAGAAAAACACCTATACTGACACGGTCAACTTCCTGGAATTGATCTGGACCAAGGCTGCATTCAATCTCCGTTCAGAGGTAAACCGCAACTACCTCAGCTACGGTTGGTGGGTGCTTGAACCACTGCTCCACATGGCTGTCTTCTACGTGGTATTTGGTCATCTGATGCAACGCGGCGGTGAAAATTTCCCCATCTTTCTGCTCACCGGCCTTATCCCTTGGATGTGGTTCATGAAGTCGGTTAGCAGCAGCAGTAGCAGCATTCTATCCGGTCAGAACCTTATGTTGCAGGTTGGCCTACCCTCCAGCATCTTCCCATTGATAGGCATTCTCCAGGCCAGCATGAAACAGGTACCTATATTCGCACTGTTGTGCGTATTCGTCTGGTCACAAGGCTACAGCCCTGGCTCCCACTGGTGGGCTCTGATTCCAGTAATCATCGTGCAGACCTTACTCACTATTTCCTTCTCCTGCACGGTAGCAGCAATTATTCCTTTTGCTCGCGATCTCACCTATCTAGTACCCACCGGCTTGACATTCCTTATGTTCCTCTCTGGTATTTTTTACGATTACCGTACTATCTCAGCGGATTGGCAAGAGTTATTTCTTATGAATCCTATTGCATTCTTACTCAAATGCTATCGCGAGATTTTTATCGACCAAATCGTTCCAGACTTACATACGTTATTGTTATGGGGACTCGGTAGCGGTGCAGCTTGCTTACTGATATTACTCGCCTACAAACATCTTCGTTATGTCTACCCTCGCATTGTCATGGAGTAGTTACGGATGGAACCTTTGATCTCACTCCACAATGTTGGCGTGCACTATAAGCGCAGTGGTAATGTTTTTAGGCGACGCAGTTTTTTCGAAGCACTAAAATCCATCACCCTTGACATCTTTCCCGGCGAAACCCTTGGAATAATCGGAAAAAATGGCGCAGGCAAATCGACTCTATTACGGCTCATTTCCGGTGTTATTAAACCGGATACTGGAAAAATCATTAACCGCGGAGCATCCGTATCACTTCTAGCCCTGCAAGTAGGTTTCGATCCTAATCTCAGCGGTCGGGATAACGCCATACTTAGCGGAATGCTACAAGGCCACTCACGATTTGACGTTGAAGAGAAGCTGGACGAGATACATGAATATTCTGAATTAGGTGATTTTTTCAATGAGCCCGTGAGGACTTACTCTACTGGTATGCGTGCACGGTTAGGATTTTCCGTCAGCATTATAATAAGCCCTGATATTCTTCTGGTTGATGAAGTACTGAGTGTTGGAGATCTGCAGTTTAGACAAAAAGCCGAACGATCAATGGTGCGCCGATTTCAGTCAAAACAAACTGTGGTATTAATATCCCATTCTCATCACCAAATTGCTCGACTCTGCGATAGAGTAATTCTTTTGGAGAATGGAACAAATGTACTTGAGGGTTTACCCAGAAACGTTATTGATATTTATACGAAATCCCACTCAGCTGCAGCTCGATAAAAATTATTTTCCTATGCCACCCCCAGAATCCCTTTTTATAAAGTCATGATACGAGCCAGTTTTGACAGCGTGCCCTAATAGGGCGATTAACTCGGCGGTTGATAAGTTTAACCATTCTTTGAGGCCCCAACGTGGCGTCTCCCACAAAGCTTTTCTTAGATCCTCGAAGCTCTCTATTTTTCTAACAATTATCTCCGTCGCGCTCAACTTGGATATAAAATTTAGTATAAGCTGTTTATCTCCACCCAAAAGCGCCGCCTCGTAAGCAATAGGATAAGGATCTTCCTTACACTGCTTGAAATTGTTTCGACGAAATGCGGGAAATGCAATATAGTATGGTGTTAAATTAGCCCATAGGTAAAACTGAAGTAGTTGCTGAGCTCCTGGTGATTCGTTGCACTCTGCCCAGATAGTCGGCTTGTTATCCCTAATCCACACAGAATCACCACGTAAGGCGTCATACTCAGCTCCCTCAATATCAAGCTTTAGCAAACCATAGTTATCGTAACGTTGACGGAGTTGTTGCAAAGTCAATATCTCAATCACCGACTCCTCATCATCGCGATTCGCGATCGTACTCTCGGAAAGCGATACTCCCTAAATTCTCGGAATTGTAACCCAGCGGTACTGCCTTCCCAGATCGAGATCCGACAGCTACGTTTTCTATAGCGTGGGGAACTTGGCAGTTACTATTAAGATTTATCCGAAGACGGTCACAGGATTCTCGATTAGCCTCTATCGCAACAATTTTGTTTGGTGCATATGCTGATATACCGAGACTGAAGGTTCCGATATATGCGCCGGCATCATAAGCAACTGTTTCTGGATTAATGATATGTGAAAGTAATTGTGTCTCAACATAACCCCATTCGCCATGACTCAGCAAGACCCTACTGATAAGGTCAGTCGCACTGGCTGACAG
Organism: Candidatus Thiodiazotropha sp. (ex Gloverina cf. vestifex); assembly: GCA_025656435.1. GTDB lineage: Bacteria > Pseudomonadota > Gammaproteobacteria > Chromatiales > Chromatiaceae > Thiodiazotropha. Next base: position 12,440 of record JAHXHT010000041.1, read on the forward strand.
AACCATGTCACCATAAATTATTTCAGTAACCATCCTTCATTATATTTCAGTCGAATATCTTGATATTATGCAGCTAGAAATCGGGTGTGAATCACATATATATATCTTAAGTTATTCGGCGATAAGTTAGTCAGACATGGAGAGAAAATACCATGAATGGCTCACCTAAAATACTTTCAGATATACCAGAAGGAACCACGTCATCAAAATATTCTTTAAATATCCTCTTATCATTCTCTGTAACTAGTTGAGTTTCGATTTTTTCAAATACAGTATCAAAATAATCTTTGCCCGAGTTTTCTACGAGTAATCTTAGATTGCGTTTTTGAGCATATGCCATTAATCCTGCGACTGAGAATACATGTTTGTCTTCTAATTTACTTAAAAAATCAACATCGTCTCTTTTAGAAAATCTCAACTCAAGGCTACGAATGAATTTAACTAACTTTTCTGTTGTCTCATGGGAGAATACCAGACCAGCTTTACCAGCGGCCTTATGCTGATAAGAATACTCCCTCAGCACGCCTCGTAACAATGTAATGATATAACTCCATGACTCATAGTTTGGCTCACCAAAGACCATCATGCCACCATCATCTAACAATTGCACAAGGCTATCTAAGGAAGCTCTGAACGAATCCATCGATTGAGGGATAATGGTGCACATTCTAGGCCAATCATTATATAGACCCCATGAAGCAAACAAC
>JAHXHT010000042.1 GCA_025656435.1 Candidatus Thiodiazotropha sp. (ex Gloverina cf. vestifex)
CGGGGCATAACGGCTGTCGCGTTGGCGAGTCGATTTTGGGGACTCGGATGTCCCAAAATCTTTCACGAGGTAGCGACACGCTTGCATTCCTTCTCCCGCTCAATGCCCATAAAGCAAAAGCCCCTCCGCATGCTCCAGATGTTGTGGCGTGCCGGCCAGCACCAATACGTCACCAGCCTGTAACCAGGTCTCAGGTCCGGGAGACTCTCCCCGGATGCCGCCACGGCGTACTGCAGTGATACTCACATCCCAGTCCCAGAGGTGCAGATCCTCGATGGAGTGATTCACCGCAAAGGCACGCTCAGGCAATGTCACAGTATGTAACCGCTCCAGGAAAGCCTCGTCATGTTCGATATCCATCGCCTCCTCGCCGTGAAAGAAATCACGCAGGAGTTTGTAATGGTCCTCACGGATCTCACGCATGATTTTGAAGATGCGAGATCCCGGTACCTTGAGCAGCAACAGCAATTGTCCACCCATCATGAGACTTGCCTCCACTGCTTCGGGCATGACTTCCGCGGCACCTGCAGCCTCCAACTCGTCCAGATGGGCATCATCTTTGGTTCGGACCAGTACAGGAAGTGTTGGCACCTCTTCCCGAACGTGGGCAAGTATCTTCATGGCACTGAGGTGGTCTTCGAAGGTCAGGACGACTGCGCTGGCTCGTTGCAGGCCGGCAGCCTGTAGTATCTCTTGGCGAACGGCATCGCCAAAATGCACCGGTTCGCCCGCTTCATGGGCCTCGCGTATGACGCCGGGGTCCAGGTCCAGTGCAATATATTGGAAGCCCTCCCGGTCAAGCAGTCTGCCGATGTTTTGTCCGATACGGCCGTAACCACAGAGGATGACATGTTTTTCCAGGTCTTCGCTCTCTTCTTGTATCTCTCCAATTTCCCCCGTGCCTGAACTACCACTGCGTAATGTGCAGAAGGTCTGTGCCAGTTTGCCGTTGTAACGAATCAGAAACGGTGAAGCCGCCATGCTGATGATGATGGCAGCAAACAGTAACTGACCAGGTTCTCCGGGCAGTAGTCCACTGCCCAGTGAAAGGTCGAGCAGAACGAAACCGAACTCCCCGCCCTGTGCCAAAAGGAGTCCTGATCGAAAAGCGGTCGCAATCGATCGCCCAGAGAGGCGTGCAAGTATAAGAATTACGCTGGCTTTGAAGAGAATAAGTGTTACCGAAAGCAGGATAACCCAGTGCAGAATCGGTAACAGTGAGACAAGGTCCACCCGCATGCCGACAGTCACGAAGAAGAGTCCGAGAAAGACATCCTGGAAGGGGCGGATGTCCGCTTCGATCTGATGACGGTATTCGGTTTCTCCTAACATCATCCCGGCGAGAAAGGCACCCAGTGCCAGCGAAAGTCCCGCTTCGTGGGTCAGCCAGGCGGCAGCGAGGGATACCAGCAGCACCGTCAGGGTGAACAGTTCCGCAGAACGGGCTCGTGCTATCTCATGAAACAGTGGCCTGAGCAGCCAGTGACCCACAGCCATGATGGCGGCAAACACCAATGCCGCCTTGACCACGGCCTGGAGGAGAGGCCAGATCATACTCGATCCACTGTCACTGGCCAGAATCGGTATTACAACCAATAACGGAATGACTGCCAGGTCCTGAAACAGCAGGATGCTGACACCCAATCGCCCGTGCTCAGCGTTGAGCTCAACCTGTTCCGACAACTGCTTAATGACGATGGCGGTTGATGAGAGAGCCAGAATAGCACCTGAGATGACAGCGGCCTGCGGTGAGAGTCCGAGCAACCAGGCACCAATCGCGATAATGATGCTTGTGATAAGTACCTGACTGCCACCCAAACCAAACACACTGCCTTTCATGGCGATCATCTGTGGCAGTGAAAATTCCAAGCCAATGGTAAACAGCAGGAAAACCACACCGAATTCCGCAAGAAACCGGGTGTCTTCAGTGGATGCCACCATGCCGGTACCAAAAGGACCCACCAGAATGCCAACGATCAAATAACCAAGGATTGGTGGTAAGTGCAAGCGTCTGAAAAGCGTTACCGTCAATACGGCGACACCAAGCAGGAGCAGGATGATTTGAAGGGTATGGATATTCACAGGTCAAAAGGGCTGCGTTGGAAACATAGGCAGTCTGCGGAAAAAAGATGCATAAATCCACGATAACGGAGAAAACCGTACCGTATGCCTTGGAAATTACTTGCGAGGCAATAATTTACATGGGGTATTCTCAATCAAAGTGGTAAAATGGTCTTTTAAATTAAGTTAAAGACATCACAAACACGTGGCTAAAAGCAACAAGAGACGATCCAGCCCCCAGGATCCCCATCACGCCCGCGAGGCGAGAAAATACGACAATCCCATTCCCAGCCGTGAGTTCATCATGGAGACCCTCAAAGAGAAGGGTGTGCCAATGAATCTGGCCGCTATCGCAGACGCACTGGCGATGCGTGATGATGAGCAACTGGAGGCATTACGCAGGCGCCTTCGTGCCATGGAGCGCGACGGACAGCTTATCTGTAATCGCAAGGACAACTACTGTCTGGTCAATAAACGCGATCTGATCGTCGGCCGCGTGATTGGCCATCCTGACGGTTTCGGTTTTCTCAAACCTGACGATGGTGGTGACGATCTCTATCTGTCATTCAAAGAGATGCGCTCACTGCTGCATGACGACCGCGCCGTAGTGCGGGTCACTGGAATGGATCGGCGCAACCGGCTTGAGGGTGCGGTGGTCGAGGTGCTTGAGCACAATACACAATCGGTCGTCGGTAAGCTCTATCAAGAGAGCGGTGTCGGATTTGTCGTGCCTGATTCTAAGCGTCTCAGCAAGGATATCGTGATACCCAGCAGTGAAATCGGTGAAGCCAAAAAGGGCCAGATGGTGGTGGCTGAAATTATCGATCAACCCACAAAGCGCACACCACCTATCGGCAGGATCGTTGATATTTTAGGGGATCATATGGGTCCGGGGATGGAGACCGATATCGCTATCCGAACCCATAATATCCGCAACAGCTGGCCGGATGAAGTGGAGAAGCAGATCAAAGGCCTGACGCCCGAGGTGGCTAAAGCGGACAAAGCTGGGCGGGAAGATTTGCGTCAACTACCGCTTGTCACCATCGATGGTGCGGATGCGCGGGATTTCGACGACGCGGTCTATTGCGAACCCAAGCCGAAGGGCTGGCGACTGCTGGTCTGCATCGCAGATGTTTCTCACTATGCGCAACCGGGCACCGCGCTGGATCAGGAGGCGAGGGCCAGGGGTAATTCAGTCTATTTTCCAGACCGGGTAATACCCATGCTGCCGGAAGTACTCTCCAATGGCTTATGCTCCATTAACCCCGAAGTCGACCGGCTCTGCATGACCTGCGAACTCTACATAGACAAGCATGGTGAGGTTAAACGCTCACGTTTTTTTCCCGCCGTCATGCGCTCACATGCCCGACTCATTTATGACGATGTGGCAGCCATGCTGGAGGGTGATGCAGGTTTATGTGGAAAGCACGCAGACATACTGCCTCATCTACATCACCTTTATCAGCTCTATCAGATATTACAGGCGCAACGTGCCGAACGGGGCGCCATCGATTTCGACACCACCGAGACCCGCATTGAGTTCAATGATCAGAAGCGTGTGGAACGAATCGTACCCGTTGTACGCAATGATGCACACCGTCTCATTGAAGAGTGCATGCTGGCTGCCAATGTGGCTGCGGCGCGATTCCTGCTGCGCAAGAAACAGCCGGCGCTCTACCGTATTCATGAAGGCCCGGCGGAGGAGAAGCTCACCGATCTGAAGGAGTTTCTGGGTGAATTGGGGCTCAGTCTCCCGGGTGGGAAAAAACCTCAAGCGTCCGACTATGCCATGTTATTGGAGCAGATTCGTGAACGTCCCGATCGTCATCTGATTCAGACGGTGCTTTTGCGTTCGCTCTCACAGGCAGTTTACAGTTCGGACAATGTGGGTCATTTCGGGCTCTCTTATCAGGCCTATACCCACTTCACTTCACCCATTCGCCGTTATCCGGATCTGATTGTGCATCGAGCCCTGAAGCACGCCATCAAGCAGGGTAGCGTGGATGATTTCGAATACTCTAAGCCTGATCTGCAAGTCATGGGAGAGCAGTGTTCGAGTACCGAGCGCAAAGCCGATGAGGCGACACGGGATGCCCTCGATTGGCTCAAATGTGAGTATATGCAGGATAAGGTAGGCGAGACCTTCAACGGCATCATTACCAGCGTAAACTCTTTCGGTGTCTTCGTGGAATTGGAAGAGATCTACGTTGATGGGTTGGTGCATATTACTGCACTGGATAACGACTACTACCATTACGATCCGGTCGGCCATCGCCTGACAGGTGAGCGTACCGGAAAGGTGCTGCGCCTTGGCGATCCCCTCTCCATCACCGTGGCTAACGTTAATTTGGATGATCGTAAAATCGACTTTCTGCCTGCCCAGGGAGAGGCAGGTGGCGGAAAGAGGAAGGCGAAGCGCCGATCGTCAAAAGAGACCGGACCGAAAGGGGGGAGTCCTGCAAAAAAACGGGCTTCATCCAACAAAAAGCGCCGGCGTAAACCGAAGCCGAAGTCGGATTAATGTCAGAAGACGGATGGATATTCGGACTGCACTCGGTGCGGTCAGCGTTGCGAAGGCCCAACCAGCTTACTGAGCTGTTGATTGATGTGGGGCGAAAAGATCAGCGCATCCAAGAGATATTGTCACTCTCGAAGCAGGCCGGGATTGATGTCAGAACGGCAAAGGGTTCGGCGTTGGATGAGTTGTCCAATGGTGGCAGGCATCAGGGGGTTATGGCGAAACTACGTCAGCAGCAGACCCAGGATGAACCCTACCTGAAGGCATTGCTGAAACGACTGGAGCATACACCATTCCTTCTGATTCTGGATGAAGTGCAAGATCCGCATAACCTGGGCGCCTGCCTGCGTACCGCGGAGGGAGCCGGTGTGCATGCGGTCATTACACCGCGTGATCGATCGGTAGGACTGACCCCAACGGTTAGAAAAGTGGCCAGTGGCGCGGCTGAGCTTGTACCTTTTATCCAAGTGACCAATCTGGCAAGGACCTTGAAGTGGCTGAAAGCCGAAGGTATTTGGCTTATCGGCACAGCGGGTGAGGCGACCCAAGGGTTCTATGAGGTTGACATGTCCGGCCCCTTGGGTATCGTGATGGGGGGTGAGGGCAAGGGTTTGCGTAGATTGACCCGAGAACATTGCGATCTATTGGTTAGTCTTCCAATGTCAGGAACTGTGGAGAGCCTCAATGTTTCGGTGGCGACAGGTGTGGCACTCTATGAGGCGGTTCGGCAGAGAAAATAAGGCTGATCGCATCAGCAATGATCGTAACGAGGGTTTGTGAGAATGATGAAGAAAACAATGGTCGCCTTGCTCGCAAGTGCCTGCTCATTGACCACAGTCCAGGCAGATACCGTATTAGGCGTTACCATGAGCGTTGATGCCTGGTCCATGGACTCCTCAGACGAATTGGCGGATACCGCCGATCTACAGACATTCGATCTGGGTTCGGAAACGCCGGCACTCTTCTCTTTCGCACTGGAACACCCCGTGCCACTGATCCCAAATTTCCGTTTGAAGTTCGCGGACCTCTCGAGTAAAGGAAATAATGTACTGTCGAGCAATTTCACCTTCAATGGCGTCACGTATCCGTTGAGTACTGCAGTTGATGTCGACTTCGATATCCAGAGCAGCGACTTCATTTTCTATTATGAATTGCTCGATAACGATGCCGTCTCGTTCGATCTGGGATTCAACGGAAAGTATCTCGATGGCGATATCTTGATTTCTGATGGCAGCCAGAGCGCACGTGAGACCTTCAAAGGCATAGTGCCGATGCTCTATGGTGCTGTGGAATTCGGTATTCCCACGACTCGGCTTTCTCTTTTTGGCGATATCAGCTTACTCAGTGTAGGAGATCATGCCCTGCGTGATTACACAGCTGGCGCCGCTTATACCCTGGTAGATAACATGGCTGTCGATTTCAGTGTTCGGGGCGGATACCGTCGGTTCTCCCTTGAACTGGATGATCTTGACGGCATCTATGCCGACTGGTCATTTGATGGTCTGTTTCTGGGTGTCGAGGCTGATTTTTAGGGGTTGCTGGGTTAGCTGAAAAAATGAGTTTAGAGCTTTTAACCCAGAGTGAGTGGTTATGGCCATAACCTTTTGAATCTATTTGATTACTACGGATTTCTAGCCATTTGCTTTTGCTAAAAAATTCCAACTTCTCTCTGCCAGTGTCCAATGTGCGTAGGCATTTCAGCCGTAAGTTGCGGATATCCGGTCAATTGTGTAGAATCCGCGCTCCCTGGTGTCCGCCCAATGCAGACACCGCTCCTTGCCTTACCGCCACTGCGGAAGGCTGCCTAACCCGAAAGGAGAGACAATGAGACGCTATGAAGTCGTGTTCCTGGTCCATCCGGATCAGAGTGAACAGGTACCCGCTATGATCGAGCGTTATCGCTCGGGCATCGAATCCAAAGGTGGCGCCATCCACCGTTTGGAGGATTGGGGCCGTCGTCAACTGGCTTATCCCATCAACAAGATTCATAAGGCACACTATGTGCTGATGAATATCGAGTGCGATAGCGAGGCATTGTCCGAGCTGGAGAGCGCATTCCGATTCAATGATGCAGTTCTTCGCAATATGGTTATCCGTCGTGATGAAGCTATCACTGATGTTTCTCAGTTGGCCAAGTCTCAGGAGGAGGACGAAAGCGCCTCTTCATCCAGTCGGCGCGATGACGAACCTGAGTCCAGGTCTGAGCCTGAAAAGAGCGAATCAAAATCGGAATCTGAACCGGAACCGGAACCGGAACCTTCCGAAGAAGATGAATAAGTACTGGTTGAAAGAGGATTAAGCAAATGGCGCGTTTTTTTCGTCGTAAGAAATTTTGCCGCTTCACAGCAGAAGGCATTACAGATATCGATTACAAGGATCTGAATCTGCTCAAGGCATATGTTAGTGAGAGTGGCAAGATTGTCCCAAGCCGTATTACGGGAACCAAGGCAAAATATCAACGTCAGCTGGCGAGCGCTATCAAGCGTGCCCGCTATCTCGCGTTGCTGCCTTACACTGATCAGCACTAAGGGAGCTATTGAATAACCGGACAGCGGCATGAAAAGATTGGCATCCTTTGTGATGCAGGGGCTTTCCCAGTCAGTCATGGTAACTTCCGTACTGGCAATGCTCTCCCTGATCTTCCCGTTGATCGGCATACTCAGCACGGCAAGTGTGGGCTTGGTAAGTCTGCGTCAAGGGGGAAAAGCCGGTGCCATGACGGCTGCTGGATCTACCCTGGCATGCGGTTTACTGATGTTCCTGATCTTTGGGAATCCGTTGCCGGCCATGGGCTTTCTACTTTTGCAGTGGTTGCCCATCGGGTTACTCGCGTTATTTCTGCGCAATAGTCGCTCGTTGGCCCAGACGACTCAGATCAGTCTCGGATTCGGGCTACTGATCGTATTGGGGCAGTATGTCAGCCTGGGGAATCCTGCCGAGTTTTGGCGAGAGCAGTTGGAGCCGATGGCTCAGCGCTTTGTGGAAGCGGGTTTATTCAATCAGGCACAGAGTGTCGAGGCGATCAACCAGCTTTCGGTCGTGATGTATGGCGTGGTCGCAGCGGGTTTTCTGCTACAGCTACTGCTGAGTCTCTATGTGGCTCGCTGGTGGCAGGCACTGCTCTACAATCCCGGGGGTTTCGCCACTGAGTTTCAGCAGTTGCGGTGCCACAAAGCTTTAGGGTTACTGGGTGCTGCTGTATTGACGCTATGGCTGATTCCCGGCATGGCACTGTCTGAGGTAGTTAGCTGTCTGGGCGCTGTCGTCTTGCCGGCTTTCCTGCTGCAGGGACTGGCTGTCGCCCATAGTGTGTTCGGTAAACTGAAAAGCCCGTTGAATTGGTTGGTTGCAACCTATGTGTTGCTCCTGGTGTTCATGCCGCAGATGGCGATGGTACTGGTAACCATTGGTCTGTTGGATGTTTGGCTCGATTTTCGCGCCCGCTATCCAGGCAAACTTGATAGTGGATGAGTTGATGTTGTCACGATCATCTTGGCCATAAGGCTGGATGGCGGGGCATTGAAAAGATTTGACCTATACGAAGGTGATTACAATGGAAATTATTCTGTTGCAGAAAGTGGATAACCTGGGTGATCTGGGTGAAAAGGTAAACGTTAAGAACGGTTTCGGACGTAACTTCCTGATTCCCTCTGGGAAAGCTGCGCCGGCTACGGAAGAGAACCTGAAAGTGTTCGAAGCCCGCCGTGCTGAACTCGAGAAGGAGGCATCCGAAAAGCTGGCTGCCGCTGAAGCTCGCAAGGCGAAGCTGGACGGTCTTGAAGTCAGTGTCAGCTGTAAGTCGGGAGAAGAGGGACGCTTGTTCGGTTCCGTGGGGACCAGTGATATCTCCAAGGCTGTTATAGGCGCGGGTATTGAGTTGGAGAAGAAAGAGGTCATGCTGCCAAATGGCCCGTTTCGTATCACTGGCGAGTATGATGTCGACATTCACTTGCATGCAGACGTCAACGCGGTCGTCAAGCTGGCCATCGTCCCTGAAGAGTAACTACTCTGCGGTGATCGGCCCATAAGCCTCGACGGTATTACCTGCCGTCGGGGCTTTCATGTTCACGGATCCCAAGTGCTGGTGAACCGCCAGGATTACGCATTGTGATGCGATTCCGCTATCAAGAATACACGTTGTTAACGATAAGACGCTCATTTTGGGTGAGATATTGGCTTTGATGTCCATTTCTATCCTGATAGATCGGGTGCCTTGTTTGAGATCTGCTCTCTTTACCATACCGAGTCTGTCCCTTATGCTAGCTCATCCCAGGATCATCTTGCTTAAGGCCTGTTGACGAACTCCATGTCAGAAACCGCATACCCAGACGATATCCCGACCTATCCTGATCTGGATACCCAGGCCATCAAGATGCCGCCACATTCGATACAGGGCGAGCAATCGGTTTTGGGTGGTCTGATGCTCGACAATACCGCTTGGGAGAAGGTAGCTGATCAAGTACTGGAAACAGATTTTTACCGCAAGGAGCACCGACTGATTTTCAATGCCATCGCCGCCCAAGCGGATGAGGGGCAACCCTTTGATGTGGTGACTCTGGCTGAGCATCTCGAGCGTGGTGGAGAGCTGGAAACCACAGGCGGATTGCCCTACCTGGTCAGGTTGGCGGAGGAGACGCCCAGCGCAGCCAACATCAAATCCTATGCCACCATCGTGCGCGAATATTCGGTGATGCGTCAGCTGATCTCCGTCAGCACCGATATTGCCGAAAGTGCCTATCACCCCCAAGGGCGTAAATGTGCAGAACTGCTCGACGATGCGGAGCGCAAGGTCTTCGAGATCGCTGAGCAGACCAGTCGTGGTGGCGGTGGTTTCAGCCCGATCAAGACGTTGTTGACACAAGCGGTCGATCGTATCGAGACCCTGTTTCAACAGGACGAACCCCTCACGGGTGTCAGCACAGGATTTACCGATTTTGACCAGATGACATCCGGTCTGCAGCATGCGGATCTGGTTATCGTGGCCGGTCGTCCCTCCATGGGTAAGACCACCTTTGCCATGAATATCGCCGAAAATGTGGCAATCCAGGGAGGCAAGCCGGTGGCGGTCTTCAGTATGGAGATGCCCGGTGACTCCCTGGCTATGCGTATGATGTCCTCCTTGGGTCGTATCGACCAGTTGCGGGTGCGTACCGGCAAGCTCGAAGATGACGAGTGGCCCAGGCTCTCCTCGGCGGTCAGCATGTTGGCTGAGACCCGTCTCTACATTGACGACACCCCGGCACTCTCTCCAACTGAAGTACGTGCCCGTGCCCGCCGTCTGAAGCGTGAACACAGTGACCTGGGCCTGATCATCATCGATTATCTGCAGTTGATGCAGGCGCCGGGAGAAGGTGATAACAGGACCAACGAGATTTCTGCCATATCCCGTTCCCTGAAGGCTCTGGCCAAGGAACTGGACGTGCCGGTTATCGCACTCTCCCAGCTCAATCGCAGTCTGGAGCAGCGTACCAACAAGCGCCCGATCATGTCGGATCTGCGCGAGTCCGGCGCCATCGAGCAGGATGCGGATCTGATTGTCTTTATCTATCGAGATGAGGTCTACAACGAGGACAGCCCTAGCAAGGGTGTTGCCGAGATCATCATCGGCAAACAGCGGAATGGCCCCATTGGCACAACCCGCCTTACCTTCCTGGGCAAGTACACCAAGTTCGAAAACTATATCGACAACGTCTATAACGACGAGGGCTATTGATGGGCTATGCCCCGCAGGCAGTGATCGATCATGCCGCTCTGCGCCACAATCTTCAGCAGGTGCGTCACTCTGCACCGGCTAGCCGCATTTGGTCTGTCATCAAGGCCGATGCCTATGGGCATGGGATCGAACGGGTTGCAGGTGCCCTGCTTAACACTGACGGTTTTGCTGTAGCCCGGATCGACGAGGCGCTAAACCTCAGGCAAGGTGGTTTCGATCACCCGATAATGATTATGGGAGGCTGCTATACGCAAGAGGTGCTGATGCTGGCAGCTCGAAATGATTTTGAAGTCACCGTCCATGACAACCAGCAGCTCTCTCTGTTCGATGCGCTCTCTCCCGGCACTCACCTAGCGGTCTGGCTCAAGGTGGATACGGGTATGCATCGTCTAGGATTTCCCCTTGATCACATCGACCAAATTATAGATCGACTGAGGGCTCACCCCTACGTAAAACAACTCAATCTTATGACACATCTGGCGAATGCGGATGATCGTGGGGACAGTGCCACTCAGACCCAGTTGGCACATTTCGATTCCCTCCCGCTGCATGCCTTCTCCCAATGCTCAATCGCCAACTCGGCTGGGGTGTTGGGATTTAGGGAATCACATCGGGATTGGGTGCGCCCCGGCATCATGCTCTATGGTGTCTCACCGTTTGTCGGTAGCTCTGCCGATGATGAGGGCCTGCAACCAGTGATGACACTACGCAGCCGTGTGATCGCTGTCAGACAGTGCCAGCAGGGTGACCGTATCGGTTATGGTGGAGCCTATGAATGTCCTGAAGCTATGCCGGTAGTGGTTGTTGCTGCAGGATATGGAGATGGCTATCCCCGGCATGCGGTAGAAGGTACGCCGGTCCTGGTAGAAGGGCGACGCCTGCCGCTCATCGGCAGAGTCTCCATGGATATGATTACGCTGGACGCCAGAGACTACCCGTCGGTAAAAGTGGGCGATGAGGTAGTACTCTGGGGTCGGGGATTGCCGGTGGAGGAGGTCGCCAAAAAGGCGGGTACCATTGGCTATGAGCTGCTCTGCGGTGTGACTTCTCGGGTCAATTTTATCGATCAGAATGTAGACGAGGATAAGGAGATCTGATGGCTCAGGGCGGGAAGAAAACAGCCAAATCTCTCTATGCCTGCAGTGCCTGTGGCGCCACCTTTCCCAAGTGGGCAGGCCAATGTTCCGAGTGTCAGGCCTGGAATGTGCTGGAGGAGAGCCTTGCGCCGGTATCGAGCGGTAATTCATCCGGTCGTTTCGCCGGTTATGCCGGAGACGGGGGCAGCAACACTGTCTTGATGCTGACAGAAGTGGAGGTGGAACGAGAGGCTCGTGCACCCACCGGCAGCAGTGAACTGGATCGAGTGCTGGGTGGCGGCTTGGTTGATGGCTCAGTCGTGCTAATCGGCGGAGATCCAGGTATTGGTAAATCGACACTATTGATACAGACCCTGGCCAGACTCTCCCACGGAATACGGACCCTCTATGTCTCCGGTGAGGAATCACCACGTCAGATCTCTTTGCGAGCCCAGCGGCTGGGCCTGCCGGCTGAGGAGTTGCGGCTGTTACCGGAGACCTGTGTGGAGCGGATTATTGCCAATGCTGAGCGGGAACGTCCACAGGTGATGGTGGTCGATTCCATCCAGACCATGTACACCGAGCTATTGCAGTCAGCACCCGGTTCAGTCTCTCAGGTACGTGAGGCCACCGCCCAGTTGGCACACTTTGCCAAACGCAGTGGTACGGCGGTATTTCTGGTAGGCCACGTGACGAAGGAGGGTAACCTGGCGGGGCCTCGGGTGCTGGAGCATATGGTCGATACGGTACTCTATTTCGAGGGTGAAGCGGGCAGTCAATTCCGTCTGATTCGGACGATAAAAAACCGCTTTGGCGCTGTTAACGAATTGGGCATGTTTGCCATGACGGATAAAGGTTTGAAGGAGGTCAGTAATCCCTCAGCCATATTTCTTTCACGACAGGCAGAATCCGTCCCGGGCAGTGTTATCCTGGTGACACGTGAAGGCACGCGCCCACTGTTGGTGGAGGTGCAGGCGCTGGTCGATGAGAGTCCGTTGGCAAATCCTCGCCGGGTAACATTAGGGCTTGATCAGAACAGGCTCTCCATGCTGTTGGCCGTGTTGCACCGTCATGCAAGTGTCGGTATGTTCGATCAGGATGTCTATGTCAACGTGGTGGGTGGGGTACGCATCACAGAAACGGCTGCGGATCTTGCCGTGCTCATGGCGGCCTTATCGAGCTTCCGGGATCGACCACTGGATCGTGGACTGGTGGTCTTCGGAGAGGTGGGGCTGACAGGAGAAATCAGACCGGTTCCCAATGGCCAGGAGCGCCTTAGAGAGGCGGCTAAACATGGCTTCCAGCGGGCCATTGCGCCCAAAGCGAATCGCCCGAAGCAGGGCGTGGAGGGGATGGAGGTGATTGCTGTGGAAAGTCTGTCTGATGTGCTGGCGGAATTTTAACTACCTGAAGGCCGCGCCCTATCAGGGTCGATAGCGACTCAAAAAAGAACAGCAGACTATCCTAGGGAAGCTCTGAACGAATCGTTTGTCAGCGAACGTTTCCTCTCGCTTGCTTCAAAACTGCCATGAGCGAAGAAAAACAGTGCA
>JAHXHT010000043.1 GCA_025656435.1 Candidatus Thiodiazotropha sp. (ex Gloverina cf. vestifex)
GGGACTTCTTCATTGTAGATTCTCATTTTCGTAATAATAAATGGAAAATTCTACTTTTGAACCCCGTTATTTTTTGGGGGGATTACCGTACGAGCACTTGTGATGCCACAGCATTACAGAAAGCTTCAAGTCTTTGGTCAGTTGAAGACCTACCTGTGTCTGTGTTTAGATCACAAAGCCCGCTAGAGCGAAGTAGTAAATGAGTAAACTCATGAAGCAAAGTGAACGTTCTGGTTGAATAAGCATCTTTTCTGTTTACTACAATAAGTGGCATTTTATCAAAATAAACAGAATAGCCGCGCATATCATTTAATGCGACTTTAGTAGATTCTAACGCTAGAACATCATACAAAGATATTGCATTACGCCATTCATTGAACGCTACTCGTGAAGCTCTAAATTTCTTTTGTTTTTCAAATGTTATTTCTAACGTAGATCTTATTTTCTTAGCAACACTAGTGGAATTGTCACTTAGAGAGCATTGTAAATCGAAAGACTGAGGCTGTTCGCCAAGTTCGATCTCAAGCTCTAATGCAATTTCTCTAGCGTTTAAATTCGTGCGAAGGTCAATAGTTATTTCAGGATCTATTTCGCCATGCTCGGCGCCATGGTGAAGTCGATAATCTTTTACTGGAGGGGTAAAGACCTCAGATGGTTCAGGCAAAAATAGTGCACCAAAATTAACACGATATGTTTTTGCTATAACCCTAAGCTGGTTAATTGTTGGCTGTACATGACCAGACTCCCAACTTTCTAATTTTTCATGGGGAACACTTAATTTATTTGCCGCATATTCCATATCCATACGACACGATTCACGCGCCCAAACCAAAAGGTTAGGGTTTATCTGTGCACGAATGGAGTTAGTCAATGTTTTTTCTCTTGTGAAATAATATTATATTAGGCTGCGTAGGTACTACTAGTAGTAATATCGCGTCGGAATATCATATGATACCTGGAATTATCTCATCCAAACTTAAACTAATGACTTCATACGGGTTGGTAGTGGTCACTAATAATTTTTATTTTTCAGTATCCAGCACCTGACAAGTCAGCCTGCCCTGTGAAAGTCTGGCTGTCACTTGCTCTCCATGTTTTACCTCCTTGTAAGAACGAACAATCTGTCCATCCTCTGAGCGGCTGACAATGGCATAACCACGGCCGAGTGTGTTGAGCGGGCTGAGGGTGTGCAGGTCGCGGGCAAGTTGACCAAGTCTGTTTCTTGCCTTCTCCAACTGCAGTTTCATGGTGCGTTGAAGGCGCTCGTTGAGTTGTTGTTGTGTGACTGCGAGTCTCTCTAGTCGGCGAGTCGGTGATTGTCCCGTAAGGCGGGCCTGAAGCTGCTCCAGTCCGCGGGTTTGTCGTAGAAGGCGTAGTTGCATACCCTGGCGCAGGCGTTGCCCCAGCTCGTCGAGTCGTTGTGAGTTCTGCTGTAGGCGCTGCATGGGATGCTGCTTGTGTAGGCGCTTTTCCACTCCGTTAAATAGATCCCTCAATAGTTGAAGCTTACGAGTTTGATGTCGGTTCAGACGCTGGGAAAGGAGCGTCAGCCCTTGTCGCCACGCCTGTTGGTCTGGTGCTACCAGTTCAGCGGCGGCCGATGGGGTGGGCGCCCGTTGATCGGCGACGAAGTCGGCAATGGTGAAGTCGATCTCATGTCCTACACCGCAGACCACGGGAATCTGTGAGTCTTGTATCGCCCTCGCTACGGCTTCGTCATTGAAGGCTTGTAGATCTTCCAGTGAGCCACCACCCCGGCTGAGAATCAGCACATCACACTCCCCACGTTGATTGGCCAACTGGAGCTTACGGATGATCTGTCCGGGTGCCTCATCGCCTTGCACCTGTACCGGGTAGATGACGACCGGGAGCGCCGGGAAACGGCGTTTCAGTACACTCAGCAGATCGCGTATCGCAGCTCCGCTTGGTGATGTGATGATGCCGATTTGCTTTGGTATGTCGGGCAGCGGTCTTTTTTCCCCGGCATCGAACAGGCCCTCGGCGGCGAGTTTTTCCTTGAGTTGTTCGAAGACGAGTCGCAATGCCCCCTCACCTGAGGGTTCCATATGCTCCACGATCAGCTGGAACTCACCACGCGCTTCGTAGAGACTGATTCGCGCGCGGACCAGGACTTGCTGGCCGTTCTCCGGAGGAAAGCGCATCCGTTGTCGTTTCATGCGGAACATAGCGCAGCGGACCTGGGCAACCTCATCCTTCAGACTGAAGTAGATATGCCCCGAGGCAGGTTGCGCCAGGTTGGAGATCTCTCCACTGATCCAGAGAAGCGGGAAGCTGCCTTCAAGTACGGCGCGGGTTTCACGTACCAGACGCGAGACGCTGTAGATATCCCGCTTGGGAAAGTTAGGCTCTATCATCGATGTCAGGACTGTTTGTTTAAATGGTTTATAAACTGGTCGGCAGGTTGTGGACGAGCAAAATGGTAACCTTGAAACAGTCGACAACCATTGTCACGTAAAAAATTGAGTTGAGGTTCGCTCTCTACACCGACGGCTACTACGCCAATCTCCATTTGCTGCGCCAGTGAAATCAGGGTTTGTACCAGTTTGGCATCCTCGGGATCTGAAAGCATGCGACCCACTATGCTGCGATCGATCTTAAGTTCATGCAGTGCAAATTTTCTAAGGAAGGAGACGGATGCGTAGTCGATGCCGAATCTGTCGATGGAAAAGCGCACCCCTAGTTGGCGGAGGTGGTCGATCTTGATGGCAGCCTCCTCGAGATTGGAGGCCAGGGTCGCTTCGTGGATCTCCAGTGTGAGGTGTTGTGGGTCAAAGCCTGTCTCGTGGAGAATCCTCTCCAAACTTTCGGTGAAACCGGCCTGGTGAAAATGCGCAGAATGAATATTGACAGAGATACCTTGTAGCCAGGGATACGCCGTCATCCACGGTTTGCTTAGCGTCATTGCCTGGGTCAGTACCCAATTGCAGATTTCGAGAATCTGCCCCGACTCCTCTGCCACGCGAAGAAAATCTTTAGGCTCGACCGTGCCATGGGTGGGATGGGACCATCTTAGAAGTGCCTCCGCACTCAGAGTCTTGCCTTCCCCATCGACCTTAGGTTGGAAGTAGAGATCTAACTCCTGATGCGCAATGGCGTGGCGGAGATCATTCTGCAGTCGTAACTGTATCTCCGCCGACTGCTGCATTTCCGGCAGAAAAAACCGGACGGTATTTCTACCCGCTTCTTTAGCACGGTACATCGCGCTATCGGCATATTTGAGAATGTCGTCCGCGTTCTCGTCATCCATGGGGAAGATGACGATGCCCAGGCTTGGGGTAATGTGTAATTGGTTGCCTCGGATCGTATAAGGTTCAGAGAGAGCGGCTTGTATTTTCTTGGTGCCCGTGCGGGCTTGTTGCGCGGCGACTTGCGGGTCACCGTCCAACTCGGAGAAGAACACCACGAATTCGTCACCGCCCAGTCTTGAGGCCGTGTCTTCATCACGGATCTGTGCCTGCAGGCGTTTGGCCACTTCGATGAGTAGCAGGTCACCGACAGTATGGCCAAGCGTATCGTTGATGGTTTTGAAGTGATCCAAGCCCATGAAAATGACCGCGCCTTTGTGAGCATGGCGCCGGCAGCGGGCCTGGGCCTGTGTCAGGCGGTCTAACAAAAGACGTCTGTTCGGCAGATCTGTGAGTGAATCGAAGGTAGCTCGGTGTTGCAGTTTTTCTGTCGCCCGCTTGCGTTCGATCTCCGCACTGATACGGGCGGCGATGATCTCCATGACATCTTTCCAATCGGACTCCATACGCAGAGGTTGGCGAGAGACCACCCAGACGACACCGATAGCCTCTCCTTTGATATTTCTGATCGGCACCCCGGCATAGCCTTCGATGTTCAGTACGATAAGGTCCTGGTCAGTGGGGAAGAGTTCCTGTACGTCTTCAGGGTAGAGGTGTGGACCCTGCATCACGACCTGATTACAAGGTGTGCCCCTGAGGTGGTATTGAAAGTCCTCCACCACTTTTCCATCGACGATGGTGGAGAGCGCCACAATGCGATTTTTCTCCACCACCTCACCGATATTGGCGCCATCGGCATGAAACCAGTGGCAGAGCTCCCGCGCCGCCCGCTCGAAAAAATCCTCACCCGTGATGCCCACCATGCTTCGCATCAGCGTATGCAGCGTCTCCTCGGCGTGTTTACGCTCCGTAATGTTCTCGTGGGTGCCGCAGGCGCGAAGAGGCTGATTGGTCGATGGGTCGTACTCGACCACGGCGCCAGCACCCTGGATCCAGACCCAGTGGTTGTCAGCATGGCGCAAGCGGAACTCCAGTGTGTAAGGTGTGCCTGCCTGAATATGTTCCCTGATAGCGGGCAGGGTAATCGGGGCATCGTCCGGGTGAATTCGCTCTTCAAAATCGGATATTCGATGGGTGAGCGTAGATCTGTCCAGACCGAGCATTTCGATCCAGCGGTCGTTGACGGTAAGCTCGTCGGTTATCAGGTTCCAATCCCAGAATCCGAGTGATGCCCCCTGTATGACTTGCGACAAGCGCTTCTCAGTCTGACGCTGATGGGTGACATCGAGCATAGAGACCGGTACTCGGTAGGACTCCTCTAATCTGTAGGAGATGGGAAAAAAGATGATGACCCGGATCGGCTGACGATCGAAAGTGAGTAGATCCAGTTCTCCGGTAAAAACCCGCTGCTTCTTACTTGCGGCCACCAGCGTTTGTTGAAAAACACTGTAGGCAGATGGTGTGAAGGCATGGGGTATCCAACTCTGCAGTTCTTCCACTGTGTTCACTCCGAACAATCGGAGTGTGGCTGGATTGGCGCTTACGATGCGGATCTGTCTGACCCAGGTCCTGAGTTCATCAGGATGGTCGTCGAAGTAAGTGTTGATATCGCTAATGCCGGTGTGAATGAGTTGTTGTAGTCGTTGTAGTAAACGGGAGCTGTCACCCTCCCAAAAAGAGATGGCCACAGTATCGAAAAAACCTTTGTATCGCATCTCTTGATGGGACAGCTCCCGTGTCTGTTGCCGAATGCGCCAGCGCATAACCTGTACCACTAAGAACAGGCCGAGTACGACCAGTAAAGAGAGGATGAAGGTTCTAAGTAACCAGGTCGGCTGCCCACTCTCCTCATGGCCATTACCAAATAGTTTTCTCAATTGTGTGTGATAGATGGACAGCTCGTCGGTTTTTATCCTGTGGAGATGGTGGTCGATGCGTTCTCTGAGCGTTTCACTGTGTGGGGTTTCGCGGGAGATCGCGATACGGATGTCGGTCGGCATCAGTACGATCGGGCTGGGTATCGGTGTGTATCGGAGACCCTCGGTTGCGCCAAAAAGGCGGTTGACCAGGCCGGCATCCACTTTGTTCCGGGCAGTGGCCATCAATACCTGTTCATACGAGGGGTATGCTTTAAGTTCACAATCGATATTGAAGGAGCGGCAAATCGCTGCGATACCGGGTTCGCCGGTATAATAGATATCGTCACTCAGCACGGCGATAGTCAGACCATCCAGATCCGGTATGGATTGAACTGGGGAATCCTTAGGCACAAATACCTGCGCCCAGTTGGCGATCACTGTCTCATCAATGAAAAGAAACTGCTTCTCCCGCGTGTCATCGATGGCGATGGCGGGTAGGAGATCTATTTTGCCGGCCTCCAGGCGTGTCAGTTGATCGCTCCAGGTGCCGCGAAGAAATTGAAGGTTCCAGTTTTCCTGCCCGGCAATAGCGGTCAGGATGCCGATAAATAAGCCCCGTGGTGTGCCGGTGGGTCCGATTGAGACTAATGGTGGGTTGTGATAGATGCCGACCCGTACTGAGGTTTGAGACGGCTCGGCCTTAATTCTGCCAATGCCATCTAGGAATAGGAAAAATAAGCAAAAAATCAGTAAGTTAATTGTTTTTTTCTGGATTTTCATGCAGTTCCGTGCCAGCGAATTACCCCGCACCTCATCGCTTAGCATAGCCTTTTCACCGCTTGACGACAGGGGTTATTAAGTGTTTTCTCGACATTTCTTGAGTCTTGTTTTGCAGAATCGCTCCCATGGTCCAATGGGTTTTTTCTGGGTTCTTATAAGGGCATGGGGCTGAGCGCCGAATCTGGGGCTGTTGAATCGCGCGCTACCGGTTTACCGTACAGGCTGCAAATCCTATAATGCCCGGCTATCTTTACCCCACCCCGGAATGAATGCTATGCGAGTAATCGAGGAAGCCCTCACATTTGACGATGTCCTGCTGGTGCCGGCCCACTCACAGGTGCTGCCTAAGGATGTCGATCTGAGTACCAAACTCACACGGGGGATCGATCTGAGTATTCCCCTGCTCTCTGCGGCTATGGATACCGTGACAGAGTCGCGATTTGCCATTGCCATCGCGCTTGAGGGTGGTATCGGTATCGTGCACAAAAATATGACACCGGAACAGCAGGCCGGTGAGGTCAACCAGGTTAAGAAATACGAGAGTGGGGTGATTCGGGAGCCGATCACTGTCAGGCCAGACGTCAGTATTGGCGAGGTGATGGACCTGACCCGTTCACGCAATATCTCAGGCGTGCCAGTGGTCGACGGCAAGGAGCTGGTCGGTATCGTCACTGGCCGAGACCTCCGATTTGAACGCAAGATGGATGACCCTGTACGCAACATCATGACCCGTAAGGAAAACCTGGTTACCGTGAAAGAGGGTGCCAGCCGGGATGAGGTGATGCGGCTGTTGCACAAACACCGCATCGAAAAAGTGTTGGTGGTGGATGATAATTTCGAACTGCGGGGGATGATCACCGCAAAGGATATCCAGAAGGCGAAAGACAATCCCAATGCCTGTCGCGATGAGCGGGAGCGTCTCCGCGTGGGAGCTGCCGTGGGGGTTGGTGCAGGGACTGAGGAACGGGTCGATGCCCTGGTCAAGGCGGGTGTCGACGTTATTGTGGTCGACACCGCTCACGGTCACTCACAGGGGGTGTTGGATCGGGTTGCCTGGGTGAAGAAAAATTATCCAGAGGTCCAGGTTATCGGTGGCAATATCGCCACTGGTGATGCAGCACGGGATCTGGTCAAGGCGGGTGCCGATGCGGTAAAGGTGGGTATCGGACCCGGTTCGATCTGCACCACCCGTATTGTTGCCGGTGTGGGTGTTCCGCAGGTAACGGCTGTTACCAACGTGGCCCAGGCCCTGGAGGGTACGGGTGTACCGCTGATTGCCGATGGCGGCATTCGTTTCTCCGGCGATATCTCGAAGGTGCTGGCTGCTGGAGCGTACTCCGTGATGCTGGGCGGCATGTTCGCCGGTACAGATGAGGCGCCGGGTGAGGTGGAGATCTATCAGGGCCGTTCCTATAAGTCCTATCGCGGTATGGGTTCCCTGGGCGCCATGTCTGGTAAAGAAGGCTCCAGCGACCGCTATTTTCAAGAGACCAGTGACAAGGATAAGCTGGTGCCTGAGGGTATCGAAGGTCGGGTACCTTATAAAGGTACGGTACAAAATATCATCTACCAGTTAATCGGCGGCATCCGCTCCAGCATGGGCTACACAGGCTGTGCGACTATCGATGAGATGCGGTCCAAGACCCAGTTTGTGCGGGTTACCGGCGCGGGAATGACGGAGTCCCACGTGCATGATGTGACGATCACCAAGGAAGCACCCAATTACCGGCGCGATTGATTTTCATGAGTGTCCACAGGACCTATCTTTCAAGGGGCGTAGCGACTGGGTTCGCTTGCCCCTTCTGTTTTTTTGACGGGAAGTAACAAGAACATGTCTACCGATATCCATGCCCATAGAATCCTGATTCTCGATTTCGGTTCCCAGTACACGCAACTGATTGCGCGGCGGGTGCGTGAGGCGGGAGTCTACTGTGAGATTTTTCCCTACGACAATGCCGATGAGGGCTTCGAGGGGGAGAAACCGGCCGGTATCATCCTTTCGGGTGGACCGGAGACGGTAACCGCCGATGAGGCGCCAACGGCACCGGCCCAGGTGTTTGAGCTGGGTATCCCGATTTTGGGTATCTGTTACGGCATGCAGACCATGGCGGCACAACTGGGTGGTTCGGTAACCCCCTCGGATAAACACGAATACGGTTATGCTCAGGTCAGAGCAAGGGGCCACTCGAAACTGTTGCGGGATATCGAGGACCACACCAGCCCGGAAGGCTACGGCTTGCTGGATGTTTGGATGAGTCATGGTGACCGGGTCGATACCGTGCCTCCTGGTTTTCAGGTGATGTGCGAGACGGAAAATGCGCCACTGGCCGGAATGGCGGATGAGAGCCGGAGCTATTACGGGCTGCAATTCCACCCGGAAGTGACCCACACACGACAGGGTAAACGCATTGTCGAACGATTCCTGTTCGATATCTGTGGCTGTGAGGCATTGTGGACCGCCGGCCAGATCATCGATGACAGCATCCATCATGTCAGGGAACAAGTGGGTGAAGATAAAGTCGTACTGGGGCTTTCCGGTGGTGTCGACTCTTCAGTCGTGGCTGCCCTATTACATCGAGCAATCGGAGAACAACTGACCTGTGTGTTTGTCGATAATGGTCTGTTGCGATTGCACGAGGGCGATCAGGTGATGGCAACTTTCGCTGAACACATGGGTGTCAAGGTGGTTCGCATCAATGCCGAGGATCGTTTTCTTAAGGCGCTTAAAGGGATTGCAGACCCAGAACAGAAACGCAAGATTATCGGCAACCTCTTCATCGACATTTTTGAGGAAGAGGCTAGCAAGTTGGAAGGCGTCTCTTACCTTGCACAAGGGACTATCTATCCTGACGTCATCGAGTCGGCCGGTGCCAAGTCCGGCAAGGCGCATGTGATCAAATCACATCACAATGTGGGTGGGCTGCCGGATTATATGAAACTTCGTCTCGTGGAACCATTGCGCGAACTGTTTAAAGATGAGGTACGCAAAATCGGTGTGGAGCTCGGCCTGCCCTACGAAATGGTCTATCGGCATCCATTTCCCGGTCCCGGTCTCGGTGTGCGTATACTTGGTGAGGTTAATAAAGCCTATGCGGATCTGCTACGCCAAGCGGATGATATTTATATCGAAGAGCTTCGAAAAAACGACCTCTATGATGAGGTCAGTCAGGCTTTTGCTGTATTCCTGCCTGTCAAATCGGTCGGTGTAGTGGGTGATGCACGTTGCTATGAGTACGTGGTTTCGCTGAGAGCCGTCAAGACGGTCGATTTTATGACTGCCAAGTTTGCACACTTGCCATTTGAATTCCTTGAAGAGGTCTCGCGCAGAATTATCAATGAGGTATCGGGTATCTCGCGGGTAGCCTACGATATCTCGAGCAAGCCGCCAGCCACGATTGAGTGGGAGTAAGAGAAGGCGGCAGAGTGATGATTGATGGAAGCCCCTTGTGACTCAGTTTAAGACCCATCAGGCCGATGAAGCCTTCATGCGGCACGCACTTGAATTGGCTGAGCGCGCCTGGAAAGAGGGTGAAGTTCCAGTCGGTGCGGTGATTGTTTTGGATGATGAAATCATTGGCAAAGGATGGAATCGACCGATCGCCAGCCACGATCCCACGGCGCATGCCGAGATTATGGCGTTGCGAGATGCAGCGGGAAAGATAGCCAACTATCGGCTTTGTAAGAGTACGCTCTATGTCACATTGGAGCCTTGCCCCATGTGTGCCGGTGCCATTGTGCATGCTCGGGTTGGACGTGTTGTTTATGCCGCTCCAGATCCTAAGGGTGGTGCCGCAGGTAGTGTTTTCGATCTACTCCCCACGGATGAGCGATTCAATCACAGGGTTAGTGTAGATAATGGCGTGCTGGAGGAGGAGAGCAGCGTGTTATTAAAGAATTTTTTTCGTCATCGGCGTCATCAACAAAAAGAGGCGAGACAAACATCGTGAGTGCACACAAAAGGTGACTTGGTCGGGTTCCTGTCATACTGCTGGTCGGCTTGGTGGGAGTACAGCCCGTTTTGGCTGAACCTCAGTCACGCATGGATGCGTATCTACTGAAGCAGATTCAAATTGCCGACCCCGGAATGAGCGTGGGTGATCTGAAGGCCCAATGCGAGATAGTGATGAGTGTCACGGAACCTGTGGTACTGGAAGAAAGCATCCCCGAGGCGCCGGTTGTGGTGGAAGAGTCACTGATCAGTCGACGTATGAAAGCAGAGAAGGCTACCCGCTACAATCCCTTCGTGTTGTCGCCACATAAGCAGAACTATGTTTTGCTGGCCTCTTATAACGATACGCCCAACTACGAAATCTACAATATTCCGGCATCCGATTTCGATCGGGTCGAGATGAAGTTTCAACTCAGTTTCAAGATACCTGTCATTGAAGGTCTACTGGGTACGGATGCTGATCTCTATATGGCCTATAGTAATCTCTCTTTCTGGCAGGCCTATAATCAGAAAATTTCCTCACCGTTTCGGGAAACCATCCACGAGCCTGAGATGTTTGTGATTGTGCCGAACGATTGGGAGATCGGGGGTTGGAGGAATTCCCTCTTTCAGATAGGAGCGGTTCATCAATCGAACGGGCAGGGGGGCTTTCTGTCCCGCAGCTGGAATCGTGTCTATGCTAATTTTCTATTTGAAAAAGACAGGTTTTTGGTCGGATTCAAACCCTGGCGCCGCATTAAAGAGAGTGACGATGACAACCCGGACATCACGGATTTCATGGGTCACTATGAGTTGACCGGTATCTATAAGAAAGGTGAGCACACCTTCAGTCTGATGTTGCGCAATCTTTTCGATAGCCAGGACAGAGATACTTTTCAAGTGGATTGGAGTTTCCCGCTACACAAACGCTGGCGTGGTTATTTTCAATATTTCAACGGATATGGCGAAAGTCTGATTGATTACAATGCCGAGAGTAATTGTATCGGTTTTGGTGTGCAATTGACGGACTGGCTTTGAGATAATTCCAATAGATCTCAGAGTGCATCCGGGATGATCGATAGGGCGTGGGTTTTTTCGCTATTATCTTCGTTTGATGCTGCCTGTTTTCGAAGTTGCCATCTCATAAGCTCATAGTAGGCGCGTATGTTATCCACATAGTTAACGGGCTCATTGCCTCGAGCATAACCGTGCTTGAGTGTTGAATTCCATTTTTTTAAGCTGAGTTTCGGCAGGTGTTTTTTAACATCTGCCCACTTGTCAGGATCACCGTCCAGGTGTTCGGTCAGAATTCGAGCATCTTCCAGGTGTCCGAAGCCCACGTTGTAGCCTGCCAGCGTCAACCAGAGACGATCGGGTTCCTGAATACGTTCTGGTAATCGTTTCTCGATGTAACGCAAATACTTTCCACCACCGATGATGCTTTGTTGAGGATCCAGGCGGCTCTCTATCTTCATCTGCTTCGCGCTGGCGAGGGTCATCATCATGATACCCCTGACACCCGTTGGCGATTTGGCCTTTGGATCCCAGTGTGATTCCTGGTAACCAATCGCTGCCAACATGCGCCAATCGATGTCAGTGATTTCTGCTGCTTCCTTAAAATACGCTATGTATTTGGGTAGGCGTTTTTCGAAATGCTTGACGAAGGTTTTCAACTCTACGAAATTGAGCCGGCCGATGTGTCCATAGTAGCGCTCGATCAACTGCTCAAGCGTGCCATCTTCGGCGATCCGGTCGAAGAATTGATTCATGGTGTTGAATAGGCTGGCGTCCTCTGCATGTGCCATGGCCCAGGCTAGGGACTGGGGTTGAGTTAAATCAAAAGCTACACCCAGGTTGGGCATGAAACGCCGTGTAATGGCAAATTCATTGGAATCGGCGATGGTATAATCGATCTGGTTGTTGTAGACCATCTGCATCAACTCGGCGCTTTCCAAATCGGAGCGACTCTCCCAAGTCAGTTCGGGGTAGGACGGCTTCAGTCTTAGTAACTCCTCTTCATGACTGCTGCCGGCAAGAATCACTAGCTTACCGCCGATCAAATCCTCAATCTTGCGTGGGCGCCGCTTGCCCTGACGATAGATGATCTGTTGGGTGATCTCCTGATAGGCAGGACCGAAGCGAATCTTCGATACCCGGTCCGGTGTGACAGTCAAACCTGCGGCGGCAAGATGGGCGTCACCATTGATGACTCTGGGTAAGAGGTCATCAAAGCGCTTAGGTATGATGAAGTGAGGTTTTACGCCGAGTTCTTCGGCAAAGAGTTGTACTAAATCATATTCGAATCCGGTCAGTCCCTCGGGACCTTCATATAGTGTGGTGCCACTATTGCGGGTTACAACAATCAACTCACCGGCAGCTTTTATCCGATCAACCAAAGGCGGAGGAATACTACAGCCGATCAGCAGTGCCAATCCTGCTGTAATCAGTGAACCCGTATGTAGTATTGACGAGTGTCGTCCCATCTTGATCGTTTTATGCGGCCTTGTTTTTGATTATTCTTAAGACATCTTATTGCCGAATCCATTCCCGGTATAAAAATGAGGTACATTCTCCATTGAGTTGTGGCTTGTATTCAGGCGAATTCGTATAGAATAGTGTCATAAAGCTCGTTTGATGGACAAACCTTAATTACAGATGTTGTCTGACAATAGCATTGATTTTAGACAATCAGGAGCTGATTTGGCTGGATCAGGCTCCTGGCATGATGCAAAATGCCGTTTCGATCATTCTCTGATGCTCGGTTTGTTTGGGAATTCTCCTATCCCGGAGAGACCAGATAATCCATGAAAGGGTATCCGCTATACTCAACGGAGAGGTGCCGGAGTGGCCGAACGGGCCTGACTCGAAATCAGGTGATCCCTTACGGGATCCGAGGGTTCGAATCCCTCCTTCTCCGCCAACATCTCTTTTCAAGTTACTGAAAAAGAAGGTCTTTATATTTCGCCCACCCTTGATGTGGGCCAAATGTCCGTAGTCTGCCCTGCTGTAGTTTTAAGGTCAGTTCGGCCA
>JAHXHT010000044.1 GCA_025656435.1 Candidatus Thiodiazotropha sp. (ex Gloverina cf. vestifex)
GTCGGGGCATAACGGCTGTCGCGTTGGCGAGTCGATTTTGGGGACTCGGATGTCCCAAAATCTTTCACGAGGTAGCGACACGCTTGTCACTCATTCTGCCTTGCCGGACATAAAAATAGTTCCAGCAGAGCCTATTGGATTCGTGTTAACAGGCCCTAGATAGCTTGTGTCATTGTGTGATCCTGATTTAAGGATTGCTACAGGAAGCCGACATACTTTCTGGAATGAAATTACGTATAAAAGACTCATCGTTTCCTATGGTTAGAGATGGGTGCTATATTCTTCTTTAAGCGAGACAAATATGGAGTTGCTCTGATGACATTTCGATTTATCCCCGTTGTTGCCAGCTTGGCTTTCTTATCGGCACAACCTGCCATTGCCGATGTACTGCTCATGGATGTGATCAATCAAGAGCCTATCAACAGTGAGGAAGGGCTACCTCGTCCCTCCCGTGGCATGACTATGAACCAGGTCAAACAGCGCTACGGAGACCCAGCAACTGAATACCCGTGGGTAGGGCAGCCTCCAATTACCCGCTGGGACTACAGCAACTATTCGGTCTTCTTCGAACATCAGCACGTTCTGACATCTGTCATCCATCATTAGTGCTGTCAGCCTTGAATTCTTTGAATGGCCTGCTGCGTGCAGGCCTTTTTTATCAGCGCCTGATACCTCAAACCTGAAAAAAACCCACCCAATCTAATCCCCCAGAAAAATCACCCGAAATAATCTTGACTGGAATACTCGGTTATTTATACTTCGAACTGTCTTTTGTTCCAACAGGTAGTACCCCATGTCTGAATCTGCAACTTCATCTGCCTTGATGCACTCCATCATCCAACGCATCGCCACCGGCCCCGAACTCAGCAAGGACATCACTCTGCAAGAGGCCAGTGGCGGTACCACAGCTATCCTGCGGGGCGAAATAGATGATGTGCAGGCAGCAATCTTTTTCATCGCCCTGCGCATGAAACGCGAGACCGACGACGAAAATAAAGGCGTTCTGGACGCCGTTCTCAAGGTTTCCGAGAGCCGTGTTGCCGAAGTTGACGAGTTGGTCTCCCTGGCCGATCCCTATGATGGTTTCAATCGAAATCTCCCGGTTGCTCCCTTCATCCCCGTAGTACTTGCCGCCTGTGGACTGCCCACGGTCAGTCATGGACTCGATGCCGTGGGACCAAAATTCGGCGTTACTCACCGACATGTCCTGCAGGCAGCGGGCATTGATGTGGATATCAGCCTGGATGACGCCACCGCACGCATTGCAGATCCAGAGACGGGTTGGTCTTATGTGGATCAGCGCACTTTCTGTCCCGGTCTGCACGACTTGACCCAGCTGCGGCAGCGGATCGTCAAACGACAGGCATTGACCACTGTCGAAGTGTTGGCAAAACCCATTACCGGACGCCAAAAGACTCACCTGGTCACCGGTTATGTGCACAAACCCTATCCTGCAAAATATGCCTCCCTGGCTCGTTTTGCAAAATTTGAGGGGTGCCTGCTGGTCCGTGGCACCGAAGGCGGTGTGATTCCCTCACTTCGACAGCCTGGCATGCTATTTCGTTACGATGACATGGGCATGGAAGAACCGGTGGAAATCAACCCTCAGGCACTCGGCATCGCTCAACCTGTCAGAGCTGTACCTTTGCCCGATGACCCAACTATCATGAGAGACAATGACGAAATTGCCCGCATAAGTGATACCACCGGTACAGCCACTATTGCCGCAGAAACAGGAAAACGTGCTTTGCAGGGTGAAAAAGGTCCAAGTTACGATTCACTGGTCTACAGCTGCGCAATCATTCTCTGGCACACAGGAAGGGCAGCCTCTATCTCACAGGGTGCTGATCAGGTACGTGAAGTACTCGATAACGGCACTGCCCATAGTCATCTGAGATGAGTGATATGAACGAACAATGGGTCGAGGTTGCTACTGTCGATGAGCTTTCTCCCGGCAAAATGAAGCGGGTTGAAATCGATGGTCACCGCTATCTCATTACCAACGCCGAAGGACAAATCTATGCAGTGGACGATCAATGCAGCCATGAGGATGTCTCTCTCTATCTGGGCTGCATCCAGGGAAAAAATATAAAATGCTCACTACATGGCAGTCGCTTCAGCCTGGAGACGGGTGAACCACTTGAAGTCCCCGCAGATGAGCCAATCGGTACCTATGAAACCCGCATTAAAATTAAGAAAGTCTTAATAAAAACCCATAAATACTCATAGAAGGGTTTTTTTGGTGATCTAGATCAAAGGATCAGACATTTCCTACACTGGCACACCTAGAATAATTCCTATATATTCTCCCACTTCCAAACAGCTATAAAGCTGTGTTGATTTCACCACCAAACAATAAAGCCGGGGGGATTTTCGGTGAAATATCTATTCGTATTGGCAGTTGCGTTCAGCTTGACCGTTGTCTGGCAGACTTCCATTATTGCGGATAGAACACCGAACCTTCAGAGTTTCGAGGACAGAGAAGTCGTCATCAAAACCCCACAGGCAACCTGAACTACCAATTTCAAACTCTTCTCACCTTTCATTAAGCCTGGCAAGCACGCCTTTTTTCCATTCACTGCAAAATCTCCCGACAATTTTTAGGGGCTCTGAGTTTAATCGCATAGTATTTGGCATAATCAAGCAATGCCATTGTACAGAATAACTTGATATTCAAAGCCGCACCAGCTCATTTCTCGTAAACTATCTTATTGTTTTTTATATTATTTTCATTCTTTTTCTAAATATTCAATAGAGTTGGGGCAGGACATGGATCACAGATTTCTCATATCTATAGAGAGAAATCGATCTTTAACGGTCCCAGTGATATGCCAAATAAAAAAACGGAATTGCATCGAATCCACACTGCTTTTTTATTGAGGCATCAGGTTCATATCAGGTATGGTTGCCAACCTAACTTGCAAGCGTGGCACCAGCCGCCTCATAGACGAGACTGAAGATAACAAAATTATATCCCAACATTGTGACGACCTCTGCCGTATCAACAGCCACTTTTGAAGCGCAGTCCCTGGAGTGCATCCGGGACGACCGGGTGCTATTCGAGAACCTCTGTTTCACCATCAGCCCTGGCGAGGCACTGGTACTCGAAGGTCGCAACGGCAGTGGCAAAACCTCGTTACTACGCATCATTTGCGGTATTCGTCTGCCGGAATCGGGAAAAGTGCTCTGGGAAGGCAATGATATCTTCCACCTTGGGCCGGAATTTCATGAGCATACGGCCTACCTGGGCCATAAGGATGGCTCAAAACAGGATTTGACCCCACTGGAGAATCTGCGTGTTGCGCAGGGACTCGGCAAGGCTCGCGAAGGTATCACCCTCGAAGATGCCTTGGAACAGGTCGGTCTGTTCGGTTTTGAGGATGTCCCCACACGCAATCTCTCGGCGGGTCAACAACGACGCCTCGCCATCGCCAGATTGTTGGTGACCGATGCCAAATTGTGGATACTGGATGAACCCTTCACCTCCCTCGACCGCAAAGGCATCGAACAGATGGAACGACTTTTTGAGGAACATTTGAAACGAGGTGGCATGGCGGCCATGACAACACATCACAGAATAGGTTTTAAGGAAGAGGTCAAACTGGTCCGTATTAATCTATCAGATCGATGAGTACCCTTTCCCTCACCAGCGCCTTTACGCTCCTGCTCAAGCGGGACATGACCCTTGCCTATCGGCGCCGTTCGGAATTGGTCAATCCCCTGCTCTTTTTTGTTCTCGTCACCGCCATGTTCCCACTGGGCATAGGTAACGATCCGAAACTGATTGAGGCAGTCGGACCTGGCGTGATCTGGGTTGCCGCCCTGCTCGCCGCCCTGCTCTCCCTGGATGCCATGTTCCGCTCCGACTTTGAAGATGGCTCCCTGGAACAGTTCATGCTGAGCGCCCACCCGGTCTCGATCCTGGTGCTTGCCAAGATACTGGCCCACTGGCTGGTCACCGGCCTGCCGCTGTTTATCGCCGCTCCCTTGCTGGCGGTGCTATTGAATATTCCGGGGGATGCGATTCCCACTCTCATGCTGACCCTCATACTCGGCACCCCGGTGCTAAGCCTTATCGGCTCTGTGGGTGTGGCGCTTACCGTCGGACTTCGCCGCGGCGGCGTGATTCTGTCGCTGCTTGTTCTGCCACTCTATGTACCGGTACTCATCTTCGCCACAGATGCCGTAAAGACGGCTATTGTCGGCATACCCACCACGGCACAGCTCTCCATATTGTCTGCCATGCTGGTGGGTTCTCTGGTGCTGGCCCCGCTGGCCACCGCCGCTTCACTTAGAATCAGTTTGAGTTAGGGCCTCCTAATATGATCGTACGCTTCTTTCATCAAATGGGTTCCCCGCGCTACTTCTATGGCGTGGCGGGCAAATTGATCCCCTGGTTCATGGTCAGCTTTCTGATCACATTGGTGTTGGGACTCTACTATGGCCTCTTCGTCGCCCCTGCCGATTATCAGCAAGGTGAGAGCTATCGCATTATGTACATCCATGTGCCTGCTGCCTGGATGTCTATGTTCATCTATGTGGTGATGGCAGTTTCCGGGTTGATCAGCCTGGTCTGGCGCATCAAGATGACTGAGGTTGTTGTGATCAGCAGCGCCACAGTTGGCGCCTCCTTCACCTTTCTCGCGCTGGCTACAGGGTCGCTCTGGGGTAAACCCATGTGGGGCTCCTGGTGGGTCTGGGATGCCCGATTGACTTCCGAACTGCTGCTGCTGTTTCTCTATCTCGGTATCATTGCCTTGCACAGCGCCATCGAGGACAAACGGGTCGCCGCCCGCGCTGTGTCGATACTCGCGCTGGTCGGAGTGGTCAACATTCCGATCATTCACTATTCGGTTGAGTGGTGGAATACCCTGCATCAACCCGCCTCGATCACGAAATTCGGTAAACCTTCCATGGATATGAGTATGCTGGTACCACTTCTGACCATGGCGATTTCCTTTAAACTTTATTATGGCGCCGTGGTCTTAATGCGCGCGCGGGCAGAAATCGTCGAGCGGGAACGTAACGCCCGCTGGGTGCAGGAACTGGTACAAGAGGAGGCAAAATGAGCGAATTCTTCGCCATGGGTGGTTATGCCGCCTACGTCTGGCCATCTTTCCTGCTGGCAGCGATTATTCTCGTGGCCAATATCGTCGCTCCCTTACAACAGCACAAGAGAGTCCTGACAGAAATCGCCCGCAAATTACGCCGGGCCAGGAAAGAGCAATCATGAATCCAATCCGCAAGAAACGTCTCACCCTCATTGGCCTGATGGTCGCCGGTATCGGTGTAGCCACCTGGCTGGCTCTCAATGCCTTTGATGAAAACCTGATGTTTTTCTTTTCTCCATCGGAAATCGCAGAGGGTAAAGCCCCAACAGGCCACCCGTTCAGAGTTGGCGGACTGGTTGCCACGGACAGCGTAAAGCGGAAATCCGACGGCCTCACCACCAGTTTTACGGTCACCGACAATGCCGAGTCCGTCACGGTCGAATATACCGGCATCCTGCCGGATCTGTTTCGTGAGGGACAGGGTATCGTCGCCATGGGTCAGCTGAATCAGAGCGGCGTCTTCGTCGCCAGTGAAGTGCTGGCCAAACATGATGAAAACTACATGCCGCCCGAAGTGGCAGAGTCTCTGAAGACCGCCCATGATGAAGCGGTTGGCGCCAATCAGAATCAGGTGAGCGTACAATGATTCCTGAGCTCGGACATTTCGCACTCATCCTGGCGCTCTGTCTGGCCATCGTCCAGGCAACCGTTCCCCTTATCGGCTCCTATACCAACACCATTTCGTGGATGTCGGCCTCCCGCTCGCTGGCCTGGGGCCAGCTTGTATTTCTCAGTATCTCCCTGATTGTATTGACCAACGCCTTTCTGGCTAATGACTTCTCCGTCATCTATGTGGCTCAACACGGCAATACCAAGCTGCCCGACATGTATAAGATTTCTGCCGTCTGGGGTGCACATGAAGGATCGTTGTTACTCTGGGCCTTTATGCTCGCCGCTTGGGGTGCTGCAATCTCGGTCTTCAGTCGCAACCTGCCACTGAGCATGGTGGCCCGGGTGCTCTCCGTAATGGGTATGATCAGCATCGGATTCATGCTCTTTATGCTGCTGACATCCAATCCTTTCGATAGAACCTTTCCGGTCCCCATGGAAGGCAGGGAGCTGAATCCCATGCTGCAGGATCCGGGACTGGCCATTCATCCACCGATGCTCTACATGGGCTATGTGGGTTTCTCGGTAGCCTTTGCCTTTGCCATCGCTGCGCTGCTGGGTGGCCGATTGGATGCCGCCTGGGCGCGTTGGTCCCGTCCCTGGACTACAGTGGCCTGGATCTTTCTGACCCTAGGCATCGCTCTCGGTAGCTGGTGGGCCTATTACGAACTCGGCTGGGGTGGCTGGTGGTTTTGGGATCCTGTTGAAAACGCATCATTTATGCCCTGGTTGGTGGGCACCGCACTGATCCATTCATTGGCAGTTACGGAAAAACGTGGCGCTTTCAAGAGTTGGACTGTACTACTTGCCATCTCTGCATTTTCACTGAGCCTGCTGGGTACTTTCCTCGTGCGTTCCGGCGTACTGACATCCGTGCACTCTTTCGCCTCCGATCCTTCTCGCGGCATCTTCATCCTCGCCTTCCTGCTGGTCGTCATCGGTGGATCTCTACTGCTCTACACCTGGCGTGCACCCTATATCTCCGGTGGCGGACGCTTTGACTTGGTTTCCCGCGAGACCTTCCTGCTGGGGAACAATCTGTTGCTCTCCGTTTTCGGGGCGCTGGTATTGCTGGGCACCTTGGCACCACTGATCTACGACGCGCTTGAATTGGGCAAGATCTCGGTGGGTTTCCCCTGGTTCAATAAGATGTTTCTGCTGACCACTCCGTTTCTCGCATTGTTCATGGGCATGGGCTCCCTATCCCGTTGGAAACATGCCGAACTCTCCACGTTGATCAAACAGCTACGTGTGGCTTTTGTGGTGAGTGTGATCTTTGGCATCGTGAGTATGCTACCGCTGTTCGGGGAGACCAACTGGCTGGTCGGCCTCGGTATGGGGCTGGCTTTATGGATCGCCACCTCCCATGTGGTCAATCTGAGAGAACGTCTGAAACATAAGCAGGGTTTCTCCGGATTCTGGCGTGATTTTAAAACCGGCGGTCGCAGCTACTACGGTATGATCCTGGCGCATTTCGGTGTAGCCATGTTTATCGTCGGCGTCACCCTCGTCAGCAACTACGGCGTCGAAAGCGATGTCAGGATGAGTCCGGGGGATGTCAGTGAAATTTCTGGTTATGAATTCAAGTTCGAAGGCGTCAGCCAGTTTCCTGGTCCCAACTACAATGCAAATCGTGGCCGCTTCCAGGTTACGAAGGATGGTGAGTTGATCGCCACCCTGGAACCGGAAAAACGGACCTATTTCGTACAAACAAGACCCATGACCGAAGCCGCCATCGACTGGGGCTTCACAAGGGACCTCTACGTTTCTCTCGGCGAACCACTCGGCAGTGGCGATTGGAGTCTGCGACTCTACTATAAGCCCTATGTTCGCTGGATCTGGCTGGGTGGTGTACTGATGGCGCTGGGCGGCATTCTCGCCATTACCGATCGTCGTTATCGCACCTCGCGAATTCGTGCAGCAAAAGGGGTTGAGGTTTCAGACAATGCCGCGACGGTACCTGGGAGATAATTAAAAAGATGAACCGTTACCTACGCTATTCGATTCCACTGATCATATTCGTCGTGATCGCACTATTTCTCGGCTGGGGTCTGAGACATGATTATGACCCCAAACATATCCCCTCGCCGCTAATCGGTAAATCAATGCCGACTTTCTCATTGCCTTCCTTGGAACAGGCAGACACAGTCATATCGGACAAAGACCTGCTGGGCAATGTCTATTTGCTGAATGTCTGGGCCACCTGGTGTGTCTCCTGCCGGGCAGAACATGAAACCCTGGTGCAGCTAGCACGCACCGGCAAAGTCGACATCATTGGACTCAACTGGAAAGACGAGCGGGATAAAGCGGAGGTTTGGCTGCGACAGCTGGGCAATCCCTACAGCGTCAACATTTTTGATAAGAAAGGCCGTACAGCCATCGATCTCGGTGTCTATGGTGCGCCGGAAACCTTCCTGGTGGACAGTCAGGGGATCATCCACTACAAGCATGCCGGACCGGTGACAATGCAACTCATTAACGACACTATTCTACCCATTGTCGAACAGCTGAAGAGCAAAGGATAACTATCGTGCGCAGGCTCTTTTTCGTTCTCTCTCTACTTTTTCTTTCCCACACTGCTTTTTCCGCCACGCTTGCGGAATACAGTTTCGAAACCTCGCAACAGGATGAAGATTTCAGAGCGATCATCGAAGAGATGCGTTGCCTGGTCTGCCAGAATGAATCCCTCGCCGGATCCAATGCAGAGCTTGCCGTGGATCTGCGTAACAAGATCTACGACATGATGCAGGCGGGACAAGGCAAGGATCAAATCATCGACTTCATGGTCGCCCGATATGGTGATTTCGTGCTCTACAGCCCACCAGTCAAGCCTTCCACCTACCCGCTCTGGTTCGGTCCCATACTCCTTTTCATCATCGGCGCCGTTGTGCTCTTGACTATCCTGAGGAAAAAGAACCGAAGCCGGGAGACGGAGCTTTCCACAGAAGAACAACAGCGACTCGATAATCTCTTAAAGCAGTCGACAGACAGCAGGAACGCCGACCAATGACCCAATTTTGGATTTTCACCGCCGGGCTGATCGCTCTGGCAATGGCATTTATTGTGCTGCCGATTCTGCGCAGACGTTTCCAGACAGGCATCAGTGCCGACGAACTCAACCTCTCTGTCTTTAAGCAGCAGCTTGCTGAACTGGACAGCGACCTTGAAGCCGGCAATCTTGATCAGCAACGCTATGATGCAGCGAAAAAAGATCTGGAGAAAGAGTTGCTCAGCGACGTCCCCGGCGATCACACTCAAGCAGATGTGGTTGCCGCCAAAGGGGGACGCTGGATGGCGTTCAGCGCCCTTGCAATACCTGTGGCAGCCCTGGTGCTCTATCAGATGATCGGTTCACCTGAGATCATACAGCGTTTAGCTCAACAACCTGCCCCTTCGAACACTGGGCAATCGCAGACTCAAAACCCCAATATGGACAAACTGCCTCCCATGGACGAGCTGGTCAGACGACTTGCTGAAAAAATGGAGCAACAACCCGACAATCAGGAAGGCTGGATCATGTTGGGACGCAGCTACATGACTATGAAGCAGTATCCGGAAGCGATGCATGCCTACGAGCAAGCCATGAAGCTTGACGATAACAATGTGAGCCTGCTATTGGCCTATGGTGAGGCTATCGCTGCTATTTCGGGTAACAGCTTTACCGGTAAAGCAGCCCCATTAATCGAGAAAGCCCACAAACTTGAGCCCGACAATCCAAATACACTCTGGATGGCCGGTATTGTCTCCTATCAGCAGGGCAACTTTCAGGCTGCCTTGACCCGTTGGGAGAAACTTCAGGGCATACTGACTCCGCAGAGCGGTGAACTCGAATCGGTCAACAACGCCATCGATGATGCCCGTAAACAGTTAGGCATGTCTCCGGTTGAGCCGGCCCTCCCGCAAATCGCTCAGACCGGATCAGCTCCAGCCAAACCAGCGCCTGCAGCTGCAGGTGATAAGAATATCCAGGTTAAAGTCACACTCTCTCCGGAAATGAGTGCCAAGGCCAGTCCGGATGACCTGGTCTTCATCTACGCAAAAGCCACCAGTGGCCCACCTATGCCCCTGGCCGCAGCCAGAAAAAGGGTTCGTGATCTGCCGTTGACGATTGCACTAGACGACAGCATGGCCATGATGCCCCAAATGAAGCTCTCCGCCTTCCCCGAGGTCGTAGTGGGTGCCAGGGTGTCGTTATCAGGCAGCCCCTCGGCCCAAAGCGGTGACCTCGAGGGTGAGGCCAAACCGGTTGTACCGGGTCAGAGCGAACCGGTGAACGTCGTTATCAGCTCGGTTCACCCTTAAAATCGCCAATGCAAAAAACCGCTGCCGTAGATACGGCAGCGGTTTTTTTGTGCCATTTTCCTGCGTGAGAGCAACATTTATTAGTAACAGATTGATATACTGAATCGATCCCAACATCAAAAAAGAAGCTTGCTTGCATCTGCGGCTTACGTAGATTTAGGAGTCACAATGGCCAACTATTCAACTCACGACATCCGTAACATCGCTTTGGTCGGTCACGCCGGCGCAGGTAAAACCAGCCTTGTCGAGTCCCTTCTCTATCACAGCGGCGCCATTCGTGAGCTAGGCAGCGTCAATCAAGGCACGACCGTGTCGTGACTTCGAGGATCACGAGAAGCACCTGCAGCACTCGTTGGATATTGCCATCACCCACCTGAGCCATGAAAATAAGCAGGTCAATATTATCGACACCCCCGGGTATGCTGATTTCCTCGGCCGGGGCATCAGTATTCTACCCGCTGTAGAAACTGCCGCCATGGTGGTCAATGCCAGCACCGGTATTGAACCGGTTACTCTTCGCATGATGGATGCAGCCAAACGCCGCAATCTCTGTCGTTTTATCATAGTCAATAAGATTGACCAGGCTCAGACTGACTACGCTTCACCGCTGGAGAGCCTGCAGGAGACTTTTGGTAAAGAGTGCCTGCCTATCAATCTTCCCACCGAGAACGGTGCTAAAGTCATTGACTGCTTTTTTCAACCTGGTGGTGATACCACTGACTTCTCCTCTGTCTCAGAGGCCCACGACAACATGATCGACCAGGTGGTCGAGGTCGATGAGGCCCTGATGGAGATCTATCTGGAGCAAGGGCAGGAATTACAACCTGAACAGCTACACGATCCCTTTGAAAAGGCACTACGCGAGGGTCACTTGATTCCGGTCTGCTTCACTTCCGCTGAGACCGGTGCAGGTATTGCAGAACTACTTACGCTATTTGCGCGCCTGATGCCTGACCCCACTGAGGGGAATCCACCTCCCTTCATGAAGGGAGAAGGCGCCAACATGAAGCCGGTGGAAGTATCAACTAATCCCGAAAAGCATGTCATCGGCCATGTCTTCAAAATTCTCAATGACCCCTATCGAGGCAAGTTGGGCATCTTTCGGATGCATCAGGGTACACTTAAAAGTGGCGTCCAACTCTATATCGGTGATGCCCGCAAGCCCTTTAAGGTCAACCATATTTTCCGTCTCCAGGACAGTGAACAGGATGAAATGACCCAAGCCGTCCCTGGTGATATTTGTGCGGTTGCCCGTGTCGAGGAGATCCACTTCGACGCAGTACTGCACGATTCTCACGATGAAGATCATCACCATCTCCGTTCCATCGAGTGTCCCCTGCCCCTATTCGGCCTTGCCATCAGCACAACGAAACGGGGAGATGAACAAAAACTGGGCGACGCGCTGCATAAATTGGAAGATGAAGACCCCTGCTTCCATGTTGAGCATAATGTCAGTCTCAACGAGACCATCATGCGTGGACTGGGTGACCTGCATCTCGAGGTATTGCTGCATCAACTGCAGAACAAATATAGCGTCGAGGTAGAGACCCACCCACCGAGTATCGCCTATCGCGAGACCATCACCCGAAATGCGGAGGGCCACTTTCGACATAAGAAACAGACCGGGGGTGCCGGACAGTTTGGTGAGGTCTTTCTACGCATTGAAGCCTTGCCACGAGGCGAGGGTTTTGACTATGTTAATGCAGTGGTGGGTGGCGCCATACCCGGTCAGTTCATCCCTGCAATCGAAAAAGGCATACGCCTGGCCATGGAAGAAGGCGCCATCGCTGGCTTCCCCATGCAGGATATGCGGGTGACAATCTATGACGGCAAGTTCCACTCTGTGGACTCCAAGGAGATTGCCTTCGTTACCGCAGGCAAGAAGGCGTTTCTGGAGGCGATCGAAAAAGCCGGACCCGTGATCCTGGAGCCCATGGTCAATATCTCGATCACGACTCCCGACAACTTCATGGGTGACCTGACCGGCGATCTCGCTGGCCGACGAGGCCAGATCAGTGGTACCGAAACCGGACGCAACGGCACTCTGATCATTAAAGGCCAGGCTCCCCTCGCGGAGCTTGAGAGCTATGGCACCGACCTCAAGGCCATCACCGGTGGCGAGGGCAGCTACAGCATTGAGTTCAGTCACTATGAAGCCATGCCGGGTAATATTCAGAGGCAACTCATGGACAAGCACAACCGGCAATCGTCATAACAGACAGCAAGATACCCTATGGTTCATTAACCACCTGGCCCTTTTATGGGCTGGTGGTTAGCTGTCATATCAGTCAGTTAGCAACCATTAGACTACTGTTGCAATTATATTTCTTGATTTTGAAAATAACCTGATCTACAGAAGATCAGGCCACGTAGCGCATGCACAAAGTCTAGTTTGCCAGTAGATCAATCCAGTGATTCATTCGGCTTTAACTTCGCTTCCCAGCCAACGGTAAACAGCCCCAGCTAAAATTGCTCCTAAAATAGGAGCTAGCCAAAAAAGCCATAATTGGGATATTGCCCAATCTCCCTGAAATAAGGCCACCCCAGTGCTTCTTGCAGGATTGGCCGATGTATTCGTAACAGGAATGCTAATGAGATGAACAAGCGTGAGGCCAAGGCCTATAGCAATGGGTGCAAATCCTTGTGGCGCACGTTTATCAGTAGCGCCCAAAATAATCATTAAAAACATAAAAGTCATGACTATTTCTGTAACCAATGCTGCGGTAATCCCCCCATTAATAATGGGACTCAAAAGTAGTCACTGTTAAGCTGTCTGAGCCAGCTTCTGTATCGGGGTGATTCCACCTA
>JAHXHT010000045.1 GCA_025656435.1 Candidatus Thiodiazotropha sp. (ex Gloverina cf. vestifex)
TCGTTCCCTAACAGTCACAATTACGGCCATACAACCGCGCCTACGCCTATCGGGGACTAATCGCCTCGGCTTTCAGCCTTCCATGGCGATTAGCGATCGTGTATACGCTCAAAATGCTGGAGGTCAAATGTATTCAGGCAAGGTGTGTGAAATTCAGTATCCAGTTCGATTTTGTAGACATGACTACAGATCAGGTCTCCCTCCAGGTGAGGAAGTATTGGCAGTTCATACTCAGGACTTTCACCCCAGAAGACAAAAATAACACCGAAGCTCTCGTGACAGGGCAGACTCTCAGTCTCTATGTGTGGCAGCGATTTCTTAAGTGATGGGATATGATCGCATGTGCCCATTCGACTAAAACGCCAGCCATGTAATGGACACTCGATGCCATTCTCACACACTCCTCCTTGGACTAAATCCGCGCCCATATGGGGACAGTGTCTACGCAGAAACCCTACTTCTCCAGAAATACCGCGGAACAATACCCAATCAGCACCAAATGCCCTGACTGCCTGGTGTTGCCCCCTTTTAAGGTCACTGGATGCAGCAACGGGATACCAAGTTTTTGGATAACCTTCTGTCTTTAAAGTCATCAAGAATGTCCAATCCGTTCCATCTTACCTCGCTCCTGCAATTGTTGGATCATATCCCACAACACCGGAATAATGAACAGTGTCAGCGCCGTTGCGGCGGCGAGTCCGGTAACAAAGGTCGATGCCATTGTGCCCCAGATCAGCGAGTAGCTTGGAAAGCCGATGGCCATTGGCAGCAGGCCCAGGGTGGTGGTCAGTGTGGTCAGCAGAATCGGCCGGAGCCGGATATGCACGCCTTCGACGATGGCCTCCCGGCGCGTCATACCGCTACGGTAACGCTTGTTGATAAAGTCGATCAGCACTAGTGCATCGTTCACCACGACACCTGCCACACCGATAACCGCTACGAAGCTGTTGATGGTGAATAGCGTCTGTGTCACCAGTTTACCGAAGACCACCCCGATCAATGCGAAGACTATGGCGGATAGAATAATCAGCGGTTGCAAGTAAGATTGGAACTGAGTCGCCAGAATCACGTACATCACCAATACCGCGATGATGAAGGCATAGCCGAGAGATTCAAAAGATCGTTGAGTGTCCTCGTGTTCTCCGCCGAAAGTGACGGTGGCACCAGGAAAGCCCTCTCGGACCTGCTCATAGTGGCCGCGCACTGCATTGACTATCGCCGGGGTGGAGGTAGGGGCGCCCTCCCGGATATCCGCTTTCAGACTGATGGCCCGTTGTCCCTGATAACGTTTGATCTCCCCTGCCTCGTTGTAGACGCGCACATCGACCAGATCCGACAGGTAGACCGGCCTGCCAGCATCCTCCACCATCGGTACAGAGAGTGCCTGCTCAGGCGATTCCAGGCTTCCAGGATCGACATAGAGTTTGAGGTCGATTTCCTCATCCACATGTCGGTACTTCCCAATATAGCGGCCATCCAGCACACTGGCTGCCAATATGGCCACCCGGCTGTTATCGAGGCCATACTCCGCCACCCGCTGCTGATTGACTTCAAGACGGAAGACCCGCTTCGGTTCACCCCGGTCATCCTTCAGATCGAGAAGATGTGCGCCGATGT
The DNA here is from genome assembly GCA_025656435.1 of Candidatus Thiodiazotropha sp. (ex Gloverina cf. vestifex). Lineage (GTDB taxonomy): Bacteria > Pseudomonadota > Gammaproteobacteria > Chromatiales > Chromatiaceae > Thiodiazotropha. Next base: position 1,618 of record JAHXHT010000045.1, read on the forward strand.
CGGGGGACTCCCGCATAAAGGCCAGCAGTTCTTTCGCCAACGCAGATACTGAAGCCACATTGGCCCCGACTACCCGCACATTGATGTCTTTACCACTGGGTGGGCCGTCACTCTGTGGATGGATAGAGATTCGGTATCCATCCTTTTCGTACAGGGGAGCAAGTTTTTCCCGCATACGTTCCAGATGGTCCAGTGGATCATCAAATGTCTGATCATCCGCCGGCGGCATGGTCACCATCACCGAGCCATGATTATTGCCGTAGATCGGTTCGTAGTCTTCATTGAAATAGAGACCGGCAAAACCTGACGTTGCGCTGGCCATACCTGGGCCATCTTCCATGATCGTCTCCGAGATCTGCTTGACCCGCTCGTTCACCTCCTCGATGGGAACACTGCTCGGTCCTATCAGATCCACATAGTAGAGTTTGTAGTCATCAGGAAAGAACTGAATACGAATCAGCGGCACCTTACCGGAAGCCGAGAGGGAGAGAATCACTACCGAGGCGATGAACACCGCCAACACAATGGAAACTGACAGCAGCCGATACCGCAAGGTTAGGTTCAGCAGCCAATCGGTAAAGCGGCGCGCCAGACGCATCAGCGCGTTGTCACGTTCCATCAGATCCGTCGAGGCCTGCTGCCTGGGCCCGAAATCGTAGTAGTGAATTGGCAGGATGAGCAGACACTCCACCAGTGAGGCGACAATGGCGAAGGTCACCGCTTTAGGCACCAGCGCAAAAAACTGGCCGGTGGAGCCGGTCATGATCAACATCGGCAGAAAGGCGGCGACAGTGGTCATGGTGGCGGCAATTACCGGTATAGCCACCTCTGCTGTACCTTCGATGATCGCCTCACGTAACGGTTTACCTTCTTGCACGTGGCGATAGATATTTTCGGTGACGACGATAGCGTCATCCACCACAATGCCAGTCACCAGCACAAAGGAGAAAAGGGTAATCTCGTTCAGGCTGTTACCGGTGAGGTACATGATCAGCATGGTGATCATGAATGAAAACGGGATACCAACGGTTACCAAGCCCGCGTTGCGCACTCCCATGAAATACCAGATGATCAGGCTCACCAGTGTGATACCCACCAGCATGTTCATGCCAAGCGTGTTCAATCCATCCTTGATGTAGACGGTGGAGTCCTGAGTCAGCACCACATCCACACCCTGCTCTGTGAGGGAGGGTCTGAAACTATCGACCACTGCCACGACCCGGTCACGGATATCCATGGCGTTGCCTTCATCCGACTTGATCACCTTCAGACCGATCGAAGGCTTGCCGTTGACCGAGGCGATGGCTACAGGATCGCGATAATCTAGACCGATACGACTGGCAATATCCTCCACCCGCAACAGGCTGCCATCGGAATCCCGACGCACGACAGTGGACTGGACCTGCTCCAGGCTGCGGAAGCGCTCATCCAGTTTGACCAGGAACTCTCCGCTCTTGTTGGTGTATTTTCCTGCCGGGATAGTCAGGTTGGCACTGCCCAACGCCTCTGCCACCTGATCGAAACTGACACCTAGCAGCCGCAGCTTCTCTGGATCGAGGAAGACATGGAACTCCTGGGTCAGCTCTCCCGAAAACTCCACCTGCTGCACACCGGGAATCTTCAACAGCAGGATCTTGACCTCATCCGACATCAATGCCAGAGCACGATTGCTGTGTTCACCGATCAGATTGACGGAGATAACCGGCAGCCAGTCCTGCACTTTGGCATTCAGCAGTCTCGGCGGATCGACCCCCTGCGGGAGCTCATTGATGATATTCAGTACTTCGAACCGCACCTCGTTGAAGAGGCTGTCGTAGTCGCTATCATCGACGAACTTGAGGCGGATGTGGGAGCGCCCACTGAAAGAGGTGACGTTGATCCACTCCACATCATCCACCCGCTCCACGGCCTCTTCGATCTTACGCGTGACCAGACTCTCGACCTCCACGGGGGAGGCACCCGGATAGACTGTGGAGATGATGACCTCACCGAAACCGAAATTGGGGTAGCGTTCCGCCGGCAGGGCAAACAGCGTGATAAAGCCCACCACCATCAGCACCACAAACATCAGGTTGTAGAAGACCCGTTGTTTGAGGGAAAAGGCAACCACTGATTGCATGGCTGTTACTCGTTGTTCAAGAGAAACTGATCACCGGGTTTTACCGCCGGTGAGACCACACTGACCCAGTCACCATCCGGCCCATTGGTACGCCCAAGATAGACCACCCTGACGGCCTCACCATCCGGTCGTTTCAGCCAGTATTGTTCGTATCTCTGATCCAGAGCTGCCTCAGGGACCAAAACCGCGCCGGTGCGCAGCGGAATATCGAGACCCAGTTCGACACGCAAACCGCCTCTTGGGGATTCGATACCCTGAGCGATCTCCAACTCCACCTGAATTTTTCGCGAGGCGTCATCGAATGCAGGAGAGATGCGTAACAACCTTGCCGTCACATCAAGCTGCTGCTCAGGCAATCTGACATTCAGCACACCCTCCGTATCGTGCAGCGCCTGGTACTCTGCCATGCTGAGCGCAAAAGGCACAAGCAGACTGCGATAGTCACCCACCTCGACTATCGGCTCTCCCGTATTGACCCACTGCCCCGGTTCCACATGACGTCGTATGACCTGCCAACCGGCAGGCGTCTGAATGCAGTGGCGGCTTTTTCTTTCTTTCAGTGTGTTCGCTGCGATCTGCAAAGATTGGATTTGTATCTGTGTCTTATCCAGGTTCCGCTGGGCGGTATCGAGTTGGCTTTCCGATGAGCTGTTCTTTTTCAACAGCTGCCGGATACGTGCCACCTCTTTTCGGAAGTAGGTCCGGTCAACTATCAACGCATCCTGCTCCGCCCTGTTGGCCTGCAGCTCCAGGTCGATAAATGTCTGGTCAAGACAGGCGAAGGCTTCGCCCTCTCTCACCACATCACCCACATCAGCATTGACCCGGGACACGCGCCCCGCCGCCTCTGCCGAGAGCACCAGCCGGGTACGTGCCCGGGCAAAGCCGGACTGGACTTCCCGCTGCATCGCCGGTTTGGCAGTAATCAGATTATCCGCTGCAGACGCAGCCAGTGGCGAGAGCCAGAAAAGAAGCAGGACAAAAAGGATGCTCAACTTCATGGGTATGTGTTCCCTGGACCTCATGATAATGCGGGATATATGAGCATAACCTATACCCCATACAATTGAGTATCAACGATGTCACATGGCGTTCGAGGGATATACGGCCGCCAACCGCTGGTAGACATCGTCACTGAAGCTAGGACTGTCGTCATCCAGTGAGGCAAGAATATCGGCCAGATGCTCGTTGTCCTCCCTGCCCTGCCAGATCTTGATATAGCTGCCGTCCTTGTAGCCGTGATCCTGGCGAAAGAAGTTGAGCACGTTCTTTCCGATATAGGTTTTATAAAGCTCGTCGAAATCCAAATCTGCCGCATTCATGACCTGGGTGAATTTTTTAATATCGGCAGACTGTGTCTGAATGGTCGACATCGCCAGTTGCTCGATCGACTCCCTGAAATCCACCGCCTCGGCAGTTTGACTCAGCCCCTCCAGGGCCAGTGCCGCAGCGGATTCCATTGAATCACTGTGCAGGATCAGGTCACTCAGGGCAAAGTGCCAGATATCGATGATCTCCAGGTGAACCTGTTGCATATCGGGTTTTTGATGTTTCCACCATTTCCATCCGTAATGATCGAGCATCTCCGCACACTCGGTCCAGATGGCCCGGTACCAGGCGTAACCAGCCTCCCGCCAGTCGTCATTGACCTTGCGGTTCATGGCATCCTGCAGTTCGAGCATGGTGAGAATTTTCTGTTTCATGTTGGACATCTTTTCGTTGAACCACTCATCAAGCAGGGTCACGACGGTTTCCACATACTTTGGGCAGCGTGTTTTGAACAGGCCTGATGCACGCGCCTCAAGGTATTGAGCTTCATTGCTGAGATCTTTTTCCAGCAGCTCACGGCACTGGTTGCTACCATGACGCTGAATGAATCCCTCCTGCAACCAGCGGGTTGCGGCATAGGCTGCCTCTTTTGCTGCCCGATCGTTGCGGGACTGCGGCCCCAGTTCCAGCCCCAACACCAGCGCAGCGCCGGTCAGGGTACCACAAACACCTCCCATACGACCGACGCCACCACCCAGACCCGTGGCGATACGCATGGCGAGCCCCTCGTCTAGACTATAACGATCGGCATAGACGGTGAGCACCGACTGAGAACAGTTACAACCGTTGCAGAAGCGATCGACAGCTTCCACAGCAGTTGCCGGCGCTTGCGGGTTGTCTGTTTTGTATTGTTTTTCTTCAGGCATGACAGAGTGTCAACGCTGACCGATTCAGAGGGAATAGTCAAGCAGAGCCCCATTTTACTGATCGCGGGGATGCGGTACGGCAGAGCCGCACCGCTAAATTTGTACTATTCAGCTAGCAATTCCGCTAGCAACCTGCCATCGGATGGTTGTAGCGCATGACTGACAGGGGTAGTCACCACACGTGATTTTCCCTTGAGTGACTGCACCCGGTTCAGGTCCTGGCTGAATGCAGGCACCAACTCATCACCGGCGCCGATGGGGCCGGGTCGGACCACAGAGATGTATTCGATCTCGGGATGTGGCTGACGATTGAGCCAGAAGAGCAGATTCCCAGGCTGCTCCGGAGTAAGGTCGAGGAGTACCTCCCAGGAGTCACGTACAACCCCATAAAGATCCCCGGCAAAGAACTCCTTGACCACACTGATCGGAAAAGGATCATCAGTCTCTTCCAAGGCCTCTATCGCCCGCAGAGTACCCAGATGGGGAGAGGCAATCGTAATCAGCGCCTTGGGATTTTTTACCCCACCCTGCACCAGCACCATACGGCTGACAACACCACCGGCGGAATGCCCCACAAGGATCACCGGCTCTCCAGAGTGACGACGTTCAACCAGGGAGATCATACGCCGCAGCTGTTCAGCCTGGAAGCCGATTGGCGCCATGGAGAGTAGATCTACCGTATAGAACTTGTTTGCAGCTTTTTCATCCGATGCGGGTATCAACCCCCGAGGCGTCATCAGGCCGGCGCGTTGCCAACCCTGCTGTTCAAGCGCCCAGCTCACTCCACTGGTTTCCCAGGAACCCGCACTACCGAGATAACCATGTACCAACAGCACCACATCGGCCCTCGAGATCATGCTGACAGAGAACAGTAACAACAGTGCGAAAAAACGTTTCATGGCTAAACCCTCCCGTTGATAATTTTCAGGCCATACTCTGGTAGTAGAGATTCTGTGGGTGCTTGGCTTCGGTGAAAAAGTGATAGCGCTCTATCAGCAACCCAAAATACTGAATCACAAAGGCCGCCATGGGAAGGCGGGTGGATTCCAGAATATAAGCCAGCACAATCAGAATCACCGGCAACACAAAAACCATGAGTAAAAATCCATAGCGCAGCATCAACAGGAATCCTTCAGATTTGCCGTGAAAGAACTCACGGGTATTAAAGGACCCCCCCATAAATCCCTGCGCTTTCTGATGCAGGTCGGAATGGTGCACACCGATGGCCGACTTAAGGTCCACCTTGCAGCGAAAACGGGTATTCCGATAGAGCGAAAATCCCCGGGTAATCGCCCCAAGCAGGGTAGCCACCACCGCCCATGTCCCATAAAAGGACACCAGATTGTTACCGAGATAGGCAGAGAAGGCAGCCGCCAGCATGAAACCCGAGGCAACACCGAGAAAGAGGAAATTGGCTACCGTTAAAGGCGAATACCAAGCCTTGATAAAACGCAGACTGGCGTAAATCATCGCGGTACAAAGAAATAGTAAAAAGGTGGCCAGTGTGGCCAGTGCACCGATGATTAGCGTGAGATCCACCGGCAGGGTTTCGGAGATTACAAACAGGGGATCCGTCCAACCCAGATAATGAAGGAGACCATAGAGAAAGGTCAAAGCCATCGTCGCCGGCAGCACAATAACCTCTCGGGAAAGCCAGGAGGTACGCCACTGGGTGGCGGCGCGCCAAGCCTTTTCAGGACGCCCAAGATGGAATACCGAAGCTACCAACCCACCGATAAGCAAAGCGATTGCAGCCAAGCTGCCCACCGCATAAAACTTATCCCTCTGTACCGGCAGCAGATTGGCCAGGGAGTAAAGCTGCCCCGTATAGAGAGCGAGGAACAAACCCTGACCGGCACCGATCAGGGTAGTCAGGAAGATTACCGAAAAAGCAGGATGCATCTATTTTTTCTCCGAAAAAATAAATTTTGAATTGTTAATTTTGAATGTTGAATTTTGGTATTCGCTGCGCTCACCCATGTTTTGAAAAGACATGCCGACATCCGATACATCACAACATTCAATTTCATATAACCGTGCGCAAAGCACACACATCAATTCAAAATTCATACTCACCAGGCCACGTCGTCCAGCGTCTCGCCACCTTCCGGCAGGCTGGGCAACTGCTCTTTCTTAAGCGGATTGTCGGCGCGGACCAGTTCATCCTCATGGATCTGGATGCGGGTCTTGCGGCGTGGCAGATAGTGGTTGGCCGGTTTGGTGCCCCACTCCGGCTGCAGGGCATAACCGCCCTCCTCACGAATCGCTATAGAGACCACCGAGTTGGGATCGTGCGCGTCACCAAAGAGTCGGGCACTGGTGGGACAGGCCAACACACAGGCGGGTTTGCGCTGGGACTCCGGCAGGGTCATATCGGTAATACGGTCGATACAGAGCGTGCATTTCTTCATCACCCGCTGCTTCTCATCCATCTCACGGGCGCCATAGGGACAGGCCCAGGAGCAATACTTGCAGCCGATGCACTTGTCGTAGTCCACCAGCACCACGCCATTGTCCTCACGCTTGTAGGAAGCGCCGGTGGGACAGACGGGCACACAGGGTGGATCCTCACAATGCAAACACGACTTGGGAAAATGGTAGGTCTCGGTGTGGGGAAAAACACCGGCTTCATAGGTCTGTACCCGGTTGAAAAAGGTCCCTGTCGGATCTTCGTCATAGGCACGCTGATCGGTCATCGGACCGGCCCAACCGGAGGTGTTCCACTCCTTGCAACTGGTCACGCAGGCGTGACAGCCGACGCAGACGTTGAGATCGATGACTAGTGCTAATTGTGTCATTTGTTTAAATCCAATTTTGAATTCTTAATTTTAAATTTTGAATTTCGGTGTTCGCTTCGCTCACGATTTTATGGGATACAAAATATCCAACTAACCCATCTCTTATCTCCTCCCCATCAAGGAGAGAACAATCTGGTTGAGGGAATCTGAATAATCGTGCGCAACGTGCACTCATCAATTCAAAATTCACAATTTAAAAATTCATAATTAACCACCTATGTTGTGTTTCCGGCGAAACTTACCGGCAAAAAATCCCTGCCATTTCCCACGCTTCGCGTCCTGCCCCGGCACCCGCTTCTGTGGTTTGAACTGTGGCGAGGTCACCTTCGGTTCTTCCGCTCCCGCCGGATAGATCTTCACCCGCACATCGAACCAAGCGGCCTGGCCGGTGACCGGATCGGAGTTGGACATATGGTCCCCCGCCTCACAGGGCGGCAGCTCTTCCGAGATCACATGGTTGAGCAGAAAACCCTTCTGCGATTCGTTAGCCTTGCTCGACAGTCCCCAGGCACCGGTGGCCTTGCCGATGGCGTTCCAGGTCCAGACCGTGCCCGGCTCCACCGCTTCTGAGAAACGCGCCATACAGCGCACCTTGTTGGTGGGCGACTCGATCCAGATCCAGTCCCCGTCACCAAAGCCGGAGGCTTCTCCCAACTTGGGATTGACGAAGAGATAGTTGTGGGTGTGGATCTGCCGCAGCCAGGCGTTTTGGCTGTCCCAGGAGTGGTACATGGCCATGGGCCGCTGGGTCAGCGCGTTGATCGGATACTGGTGGGTATCCACCAACTTGTGTTCCAAGGGCGCTGTGTAGAACGGCAATGGGTCGAAATGCTCGGCCACCCGCTTACGCAGTCGCTCAGGTGGCTGCTTGCCGGGCAGCTTGCCCTGGGCCGCCAGGCGGAATCGCTGTAAGACCTCGGAGTAGAGATGCAGGGTGATCGGCTCCACATAGCGGGTCATACCGTGATACCTGGCCCACTCCAGGTAGCCCTGATTCCAGTTACGCATGTACTGGTAGGACCTGGGCAGCTTGTGCTGATAGACGCAGCCGTTCTTCTGGTACATCTCCCACTGCCTTGGGTTGGGCTCGCCTTTGAGAAACTTCTCGCCCCCCTTGCCACGCCAACCGGCAAGGAAACCGATACCGGAACCCGGCGAAGTCTCGTAGTTGGTGACGAAATCCGGGTAGTTGCGAAACTTGCGGCTACCGTCCTCCTTGACGAAAGCCGGCAGCCCCAGGCGGCTGCCCATCTCGATCAGCACCTCCTGGAAAGGCTTACAATCGCCCCGTGGCGGCACCACCGGAATGCGTACCGAATCCACCGGACCGTCGAACTCGGAGATCGGCCGGTCCAACATGGACATGGCGTCGTGACGTTCCAGATAGGTGGTATCCGGCAGTACCAGATCGGCGAAGGCCACCGTCTCCGACTGGAAAGCATCGGCAACGATCAGGAACGGAATCTTGTATTCCCCGTTCTCATCTTTGTCCTTGAGCATGTCACGGACATTTTCCGTGTTCATGGAAGAGTTCCAGGCCATGTTGGCCATGAACAACAGCAGGGTATCGATCTTGTAGGGGTCGCCACGCCAGGCATTGGTGATGGCGTTGTGCATCAGACCGTGAACCGACAGGGGGTACTCCCAGGAGAAGGCCTTGTCGATACGCACCGCCTCGCCCGCCTCGTCGACAAAGAGGTCGTCGGGCTTGGCAGGCCAGCCCAGGGGCATGCCATCCAGCGGTGTGTTGGGTTGTACCCCTTCCGGTCCCTTGGGCGGTTTCGGACAGGGCGGTATCGGCCTTGGGAACGGCGCCTTGTGACGGAAGCCGCCGGGACGGTCGATGGTACCCAGGATGGTCATCAGGATACCCAGTGCGCGAATCGTCTGAAATCCGTTGGAGTGGGCAGCCAAACCACGCATGGCATGGAAAGAGACCGGGTTGCCGGTGACGCTGTCGTGTTCATTGCCCCAACTGTCGGTCCACTGGATCGGCAGTTCGATCTTCTGGTCCCGCGCCACCACACCCATCTCATGGGCCAGGCGGCGTACCGTGTCGGCGGGGATGCCGGTAATGTCCTCGGCCCATTCGACGGTGTACTCCTCGACCCGCTCCTTGAGCAACTGAAAGGCGGGCTTGACGGGCGTACCGTCATCCAGGGTAAAGCTGCCCAACAGGCGTGGATCGGTACCCGGCGTATGGGTAGAGATCTCCCGGTCCAGTTCCCGGTCCCACCAGAGCTTGTTCTCGGGATCGAAACAGCCCTCTTCGACATGCATCTCGAAGCGGCGAAACAGGCCATGATCATCCCGCTGAGGATCGTCCACCACCAGCTCCGCCGAGTTGGTGTACTTGGTCAGGAATTCCCGGTCGTAGAGCCCGGTTTGAATCAACTCACGGATGATCGCCAGCATCAGCGCGCCGTCGGTGCCGGGTTTGATCGGCACCCACTCATCGGCAATGGCCGAATAGCCGGTCCGGATCGGATTGATGGAGATAAAACGCCCGCCACGCCGCTTGAAGTCGGCGAGGGCCATCTTCATCGGATTGGAGTGATGGTCCTCCGCCGTACCGATCATGATAAAAAGTTTGGAGCGTTCCAGGTCCGGGCCACCGAACTCCCAGAAAGAGCCACCGATGGTGTAGATCAGACCAGCCGCCATGTTGACCGAGCAGAAACCGCCGTGAGCCGCGTAGTTGGGGGTACCGAACTGCTTGGCGAACATACCGGTCAGCGCCTGCATCTGGTCGCGTCCGGTGAAGAGTGCGAACCGCTTCGGGTCCTCGGCGCGAATCTTACCCAGACGCTCCTGCATGAGATCAAAGGCTTTTTCCCAGGAGATCTCCTCAAAATCAGAATCACCCCGCTCCGACCCGGGCTTGCGCAGCAACGGCTTGGTCAGACGCGCAGGGGAGTACTGCTTCATGATGCCGGAGGAGCCCTTGGCGCAGATCACACCCTTATTCAGCGGATGATCGGGATTGCCCTCGATATAGCGCACCTCCCCATCGCGCAGGGTGACGCGGATACCACAGCGGCATGCGCACATGTAGCACGTGGTCTCTTTGACTTCGACACGTCCCAGGTCGCTATCTGATTGGGATGTTGGATCCTGCATGGAGAATAACCTTGAGTTGACTGGCCTTTTCGACAGGCGTCTGCGAATCTTCTTATATTAGCTTTTTCTGATTTACATCGCCAGGAATTGGCTATCACAATCCTTTGGGTGTGCAATATTTGCACTAATGGAGAGGCATTAACGAGTCAAATAAGCAGCTGTTTTTAAAGTAGTTGTATCTGAGAAGAGAATTACTTCTCCACTCTGCGGGATCGCTCCAGATCCAGCAAAGCACGCTTGCGATCAACCCCCCAGCGATAACCGCCAAGCTTACCGTCACCCCGCAATACGCGATGACAGGGAATGAGTACGCTAATTCGATTCGCCGCACAGGCAGAGCCGACAGACCGGGCCGCCTTTGGCATATCGATTTTTGCCGCCAGTTCTGCATACGTCATCACCTCCCCCTCACGGACACTGATCAGGAAGCGCCAAACCTTCATCTGGAAAGCTGTGCCGCGCAGATCCATGGGTAGATCGGGCCGGGGGGCTCCCGTGCTGATGTAGGCATCAAGCGCATCAACCCAGACATTGAGCTCATGGGTATTTTTCGCCGCTGAGGAGACAATCTTCGCCTGAGGGAATTCCTCGCTCAATTGATCTAAAAGCGCGCTTTCATCCTTCCCGAATTCCACAAAACAGACACCGCGATCCGTAGCCGCCACTAACATCGGGCCGACTGCTGTATCTCGGCATGCGAAAAAGATGATTTCACCTCTGCCACCTGACCGGTAGGCTCTTAGTGTCATTCCGAGATGGCGCGACTCTTCACCATAGACGCGGCTTACTGACCCAAAGCCTGCTGAATATATGGCACCGGGGTAATCCCCCCAAAAAATAACGGGGTTCAAAAGTAGAATTTTCCATTTATTATTACGAAAATGAGAATCTACAATGAAGAAGTCCCG
>JAHXHT010000046.1 GCA_025656435.1 Candidatus Thiodiazotropha sp. (ex Gloverina cf. vestifex)
CGGTCGGGGCATAACGGCTGTCGCGTTGGCGAGTCGATTTTGGGGACTCGGATGTCCCAAAATCTTTCACGAGGTAGCGACACGCTTGCACTGACAATACGTTATTCACAGGCCGGTTAACTAATGCGGAAGCCGTCAGGTCCGCAACGCAACGAGGGTTTTAACATGATGGAACTGGTACAACAATTGGTAGCGGGTGCTGGCGTTAGCCAATCACAGGCGGAAGGCGGTGCTGGTTTGCTGTTTGGTCTGGTCAAGGACAAGCTCTCCTCGGGCGATTTCTCCCAAGTGGCCTCGGCGGTACCGGGTATCGACAATCTTATTGATAGCGCACCAAGTAGCGGTGGTGGACTGGGAGGTTTGTTGGGTGGCGTGGCTTCAGCGATGGGAGCGAATCAGCTGGGTAATCTGGCCTCACTGGCGAGTGGCTTCAGCAAGCTCGATCTCGATTCGGGCATGATCGGCAAATTTGTACCGATCGTGCTCTCTTATCTTCAGTCTCAGGGTGGAGATAGCGTTACTTCTTTGGTCAGTCGCGTTCTACAAGGGAAATAGGGGGGCAGCATGCGTTGGCAGAATCGCCGTAGAAGTCAAAATGTTGAGGACCGGCGGGGTATGCGGGCTCCGTCTGCCATGGGGGGATTCGGCAGAGGCGGGGGTATGCTCAATCTGCTGCCGACGGCGTTCAAACTCTTCGGCATGAAGGGCGGTATCCTGGTGGTGCTGGCCATCGGCGCTTACGGTCTCTTCAGTGGTAACCTGGGTAATATGCTGGGCGGTGGCAGTCCCAGTGACCAGCTTTCCGATCAGCAATCAACACCTGTGAAACAGAGTACGGCTGAGCAGGAGTTGGTTGATTTTGTCTCTGTGGTCCCGGCCGATACTGAAGAGACCTGGCAGACGATATTTCAGCAACAGGGCGGCAAATACGTGGAGCCGAACCTGGTGCTCTTCCGTGGAGCGGTGAAATCAGCCTGCGGATTTGGTCAGGCGGCGATGGGACCCTTCTACTGCCCGGGCGACCAGAAGGTCTATATCGATCTTTCTTTCTACAGCGATCTGAAAAACCGTTTCAAGGCGCCGGGTGATTTTGCCCAGGCTTATGTCATTGCTCACGAAGTGGGTCATCATGTACAGACGCTGCTGGGAATTTCACAAAAAGCACAAAAGGCCAAGCGAGGTCTTTCGGAAGTCGAGGGTAACCAGCTGTCTGTGAGACAAGAGCTGCAGGCGGACTGTTTTGCCGGAATCTGGGCAAATCATGCAGACCGTTCCCGGCAATTGCTGGAGTCCGGTGATATCGAGGAAGGTCTGACGGCCGCCAGCGCGATTGGCGATGACCGGTTGCAGAAACAGTCTCAAGGCTATGCCAGTCCAGACTCTTTTACACATGGCAGTTCAGCGCAGCGGGTCCAATGGTTCAAGGTTGGTCTGCGGCAGGGTGACCTGAAGGCCTGCGACACTTTTTCTGCAAAGAATATCTAGCGCTTTTTTAATAAAATATAATGCAATATATAGAGGTGATCGGATGGGTATTATTTCCTGGATAGTTTTAGGATTGATTGCTGGCGCACTGGCCAAGTGGATCATGCCGGGTAAGGATGACGGCGATTTTATTATCACGATCCTGCTGGGTGTGGCGGGTGCCTTTGTGGGTGGCTATCTGTCTTCCCTGCTTGGTTTTAGTGGTATTGGCGAGCTTAGTATCGTGAGTATTCTGACCGCAACAGCAGGTGCATTCCTGTTGCTTTTTGTCTATCGCCTAGTCAAGAAAAACAGCGCTTGAGAGTTAGTGAGTTAATGAACTTAGATGGTTTTTCAGTGCGCTCTATTTTGAGGAGATTTAAATGATAAAAAAACATCCAGGACCATATTGGTTGCTATGGTGATTACTATGCTGGCAACGACGCCGGTTGTTTTCGCTGATTCCCATAAAGAATCAGAACGGGATCGTTATAAGGGGATGATGGAAGAACGAGAGAAACAGAACGAGGCCTGGCAGAAGGCGCGTGATGAGGAATTCGAGAAGCGAAAACGGGCTCATGAAGAAGAGCGTGAGGCGATGAAGCAGCGTCACGAGGAAGAGAGGGAAGAGATGAAAGCACGGCATGAGGCCGAACGCGAGTCACGCAAGGCAGAGATGGAATCGAGACGGGAAGCCGCCAAGGAACGCCATGAAGAGATGAAGAAGAAGTCAGAGAAAAAGAAAGACAAGGAGTATAGGGAATCAAAAGATAAGAAGAAGAAAAAAGATAGGAATAAGGACGACTAAAATTGAACGTGGCTGTGTTAATCGTGGGTGGTTGCTGCCGCTACCTCTTAACCAGCTATCGGAAGTAGAAAGTTGATTCAGTCAGATTCCAAGTCATCGACGATTTTCTTCAGATCATCAATGGCTTGATTGACGTCAACATCTACTTCGGGAGCTTCAAGACGGGTTTTCTTGCGCGCGGAAAGTGACATGCTGAAATCGGCTGGCGCCAGATTGCCAACACTCTCATTCCAACGCAACGCCACTACGGTGACGTTGTCACTCTCCGGTTTGCTGTTGCCTTCTGCCTGATTCGACAGGTCCTGGATGCTGGAGAACAGCGATCCCGGTGTCTGGAACAGTGTGTCGACCAAGGGGCGTTCGGGGAGCGGTCCCCAAAAACCATCCGAACAGAGCAAAACCACATCACCTTCCTTAAGGGGGTGTGGGCCGCTTAGTTCAGCCACTGGCCGGTTGTTGGTGCCCCCCAGGCAACGTGTCACATAGTTGCGAAATTTGTGTGTGTGGACCTGGGCTGCTGAGATGATGCCCTGCTGTCTCAGGTGTTCCACATAAGAGTGGTCGTCTGTGCGCAGGTGAATGACGCCTTCACGCATGATGTAGAGACGACTGTCACCAATGTGCGCCCAGAACGCGTTGTCCTCTTGTACCAGACAAAGCACGCCAGTGGTGCGAGGTTCGATTGGCGGTTCCTGCTCGCGGCCGAATTCGAGAATCTGTTTGTGACTCATATCCATCAGGCCGCTAAAGAAAAAGTGTGGACTTGCGATTGGCTTGCGGCTGGTGAGGAATGCCCGCCGGGCATTATCCATGAGAATCTGTGCAGCCATCTCACCCTTTGGGTGTCCGCCCATGCCGTCAGCCAGACAGAGCAGGATAGCGTCCGGCGCCTCCAGTATCAGGCAGCGGTCCTGGTTGGTGGAGCGGTTTCCCAGTAGGGAGCATTGGGCTGTCTCATATTTCATGAAGAGGCCCTCTGCGGTGCGAGGAACTCAGAGGCCTCGCTCTCTGTGTCGAGATCGGCGATACCAACACTCAGCGCTTCCAGCATCTCACCGGCATTCTGTGGACGCTTTTCATATTCGATCTCCATTGCCCAGTCGATGGCTTCCAGCAGATAGGCCGGATAGCGCCGCCGGTAGGCTTTGCTTGCGGGCTTGAGTTTCTCTTTGGCATGGCGCTCGATGGCGGATGGGGGCGCCTTGCCGTCGAGACAGGCACGCATGCTGGCGCCGATAGCGTAGACATCGCTCCAGGGCCCGACCTTACCTGACTGGTAATACTGCTCCACGGGAGAGAAGCCGGTGGTGACTACACGGCCGGCCCTGTTGGTCTCATTCTGCAGTTCATGTACGGCGCCGAAGTCAAGCAACAGGGGACTGCCGCCGGTACGCAGGTGAATATTGCTGGGCTTGATGTCCAGATGCAGTAGATCGTTGGAATGAATCTGATTCAGGGCATCAAGAATCGGTGGGAAGACCGTCATGATGAAGCGTGTACTGAGGCTGCCACTACGCTTTTTGATATAACTGGCCAGATTTTTTCCCCGCTCGTGGTCCATCACCAGATAGCCTGTGTTCTTTTCGAGAAAGAAGCCCCGGACCTGTACGATATTGGGATGGCGCAGGGAGGCGAGCACCTTGACCTCCTGGTAGAAGAGGCGAAGGCTGCGATTGAAATTGTCCTGGTGTTTGTCGTCGATCGGCACGACCCGGTTATTCTCGCCGCGCTTGGCCAGCTTCTTGGGTAGGAATTCCTTGATGATGACCTCATCCTGGGTATCTTCATCCTCCGCCAGATAGATCAGGCTGAAGCCGCCGCTGGCGACTACTTTCATGATCAGGTAGCAGTCGATGACGGTGCCTTCCGGCAGGCTGTCGCGAAGCTTATCCATGCGGATTGACCAGCAGATTGTGAGGGTTTGTGAGTAAGGCGCAGCTTGGCACAGCCAGCACAAGGCTCTCTGCGAGTGGTAGACTTATCCGCCATAACGCAGTGAGCAGATTATCCTTGCCGGAGGTCAATAGTGCATTCATCTCTTCGATTATAAGGTGTTCCTGGAGAAATGCCCCTGCCTGCATCGCCGTTCTTCGGTGGCTGATATCCAATATAGTCGGTGGCTGATATCCAATATAGTGACCTTGATCAAACATTCCAATTTACTGACACAGGCCAGAATCCATCATGGACGGCATGGTCCCATGCTTGGTATCGGCGGCCGCTGGTGATTCTGTAGCGCTGGCTCGAATGGCGGGATACACAACTCAATCTTATCCGCCAACAGACGTTTCACCATGAAAGTCTAGATGATGAGAAGCGGAAGGTGTGCGATTATGCACGGGTTTGGCAAGCCTTTGTAACAAGCCCACAGGATAGAAACAGGTAAAAATATGATCAGTAGCATGACCGCTTTCGCAAGAGAAGAGTACAGGGGCAAACTGGGTGCCATGAGTTGGGAGATCCGCTCAGTCAACCACCGCTACCTGGAAGCGTATCTGCGTTTACCTGAGGAGCTTAGGGTGCTGGAATCAAATGTCCGGGAGCGGCTGAATACCCGCCTTGGTCGGGGCAAGCTCGACGTCAGTCTCAAGTTCAAACCCGGTGTCGACGCTGAGTCTGGCCTGCGCATCAACCAGCGCATGGTGGAGCAGTTGATGAATGCTGAACAGGATGTGTCGGATCTGCTCGGTGTGGAGAGTCGTTTGCGCCCGCTAGACCTATTGCGCTGGCCGGGAGTCCTGGAGGAAGAGGAGCAGGACTTCACCCCGGTAAAACAGCAGGCCATGGTGTTGCTGGAGACTGCCATCGACAGCCTGATCGACAATCGGTTGCGTGAAGGTGAGAGGCTTGCTGAGATCGTCAGCCAGCGCTGCGAGGCCATGCAGGCCCAGGTGATTCAGGTTCGTGGCCTGATGCCTGATGTGCTGGAAAATATCCGCTTGCGGGTTCGCGAGCGTCTGTCGGAAGTGATGGAAGAGTTGGATGAATCGAGGTTGGAGCAAGAGATGGCTCTGCTTGCGCAACGTCTTGATGTGGACGAGGAGATGGATCGGCTGGAGACCCATCTCGAAGAGGTCGAGCGCGTGCTGAAATCCGATGAGCCTGTCGGTCGTCGGCTTGATTTTCTGATGCAGGAGCTCAACCGTGAAGCAAATACCCTCTCTTCGAAGTCCAATGACGTAGAAGTGACACGCGCCGGTGTGGAGATGAAAGTGCTGATCGAGCAGATGCGCGAGCAGATTCAGAACATCGAGTAAAATAGAGAGACTTAAAGTTGAGGGAACGCTGACATGTATCCATCAGTAAGAATTTTTCTGGCATCGACGATGCTATTGATCCTGACTGCCTGCGCCACCAGTCCGACAGGACGTAGCCAGCTGATGTTGGTCTCAGAAGAGTCGGCCATTAACGTCTCTAAAATAGCCTATGTGGAGATGATCAAGCCCTTCGAGGAAGAGGGTAAGCTAGACAATGATCCAGTGCTCAAGGCCCGGGTAGACCGCATCACTGGCCGGCTGATCGCCCAGGCTGTCATCATGCGACCCGATACCCGGAATTGGGAGTGGAGCATGAAAATTCTGGACGACCCGGAAACAGTCAATGCCTGGACCATGGCCGGCGGCAAGATGGCGCTCTATACCGGACTGGTAGAAAAGGTTAAGCCCACCGATGACGAATTGGCACAGGTGCTGGCGCATGAGATCTCCCATGCGCTGGCAAAACATACCGCAGAGAAGATGTCGGTTTCCATGGCGACACAGTTAGGTGTGGCAGC
The DNA here is from genome assembly GCA_025656435.1 of Candidatus Thiodiazotropha sp. (ex Gloverina cf. vestifex). GTDB lineage: Bacteria > Pseudomonadota > Gammaproteobacteria > Chromatiales > Chromatiaceae > Thiodiazotropha. Next base: position 6,048 of record JAHXHT010000046.1, read on the forward strand.
AGTGGCTGTGGCATCGGATAGCCAGGGCACTCTGGCCGGTGCAGCGCTGGCGGCGAAACTCGGCGTGGAGCTGCCCAACAGCCGTGGTGCGGAGAGCGAAGCGGACCGCATCGGTATCGAACTGGCGGCAAAGGCAGGCTACGATCCGCGTGCCGCAGCGACACTCTGGCGCAAAATGGGAGAGGTCGGGGGAGATCGTATGCCACAGTTTCTCAGTACCCATCCCAGCCCCTCTAACCGCGAGTCTATCCTTGGCAAGTTGGCGGATGAGATGATGCCCTACTATCAGGCTAAGGGCCAACGGCCGACTTTCAAATTCTGAAACCATTTTGTTAACACATGGTGTGGCCCTGCCGTACCAATGACCTGGGCTCGGACAACACCGAATAACGGAAATAATATGAGTAGTGGGACACTTTACATTCTCTCCGCCCCTTCGGGTGCCGGAAAAACCAGCCTGCTGAAGGCGCTGCGGGAGCATGATGGCCAATTGCACGTCTCTATCTCCCATACCACCCGGAAGATGCGCCCCGGTGAGGAGGATGGTGTTCACTACAACTTCGTCGAGCAGGCGACATTTCTCAGTAAGGTGGAGCATGGGGACTTTCTGGAACACGCTGAGGTCTTCGGCAACTATTACGGTACTGATGAAGCGTTGGTGCGCAACCAGCTGGAGGCGGGGCACGACACTGTACTGGAGATTGATTGGCAGGGCGCCCAGCAGGTGCGTCGCCGCTTTCCCGAGGCAGTCTCAATATTCATCCTGCCGCCCAGTCCCGAGGCGTTGCATGATCGCCTCAGCAGTCGTGGCCAGGACAGCGAAGCGGTCATCCAGGGGAGAATGGAGCAGGCTGTCAGTGAGATGTCCCACTATGCGGAGTTCGATTATCTGGTGATCAACGACGATTTTGATCTCGCGTTGGATGAATTGGCTGCCATTGTCGTCAGTCAGCGATTACAGCTGTCACAGCAGGCGGACCGCCATGCTGTGACCCTGAGTCGGCTGTTGCAGGCAGGTTAGGATCTGTAAATACCCATTTGATTTGGGTGAATTCTCTCTCTATTGGCTATAAAATAGGCCCCCTTTAAATCTCCGGACCCGCAGATGGCCCAAAAACTCTATATCAAAACCTTCGGCTGCCAGATGAACGAGTATGACTCATCACGTATGGCGGACGGGCTGAATGTCGCCGAGGGGCTGGAGTTGACCGATGTGCCGGAAGAGGCGGACGTGCTGCTGCTCAACACCTGTTCCATACGCGAGAAGACCCAGGAAAAGGTGTTCTCCCAGCTCGGTCGCTGGCGGCCCTGGAAGGAGAAAAACCCGGCGCTGATTATCGGTGTCGGCGGTTGTGTGGCCAGCCAGGAGGGGGAGGCCATTCGTGAGCGTGCACCCTATGTGGATCTGGTGTTCGGTCCTCAGACCCTGCATCGCCTGCCGGAGATGATTCGCCAGGTCCGTCGAGAGCATGCGCCGGTGGTGGATGTCTCTTTCCCCGAAATCGAGAAGTTCGACAAGTTGCCCGAGCCGCGCGCAGACGGACCCACGGCTTTCGTTTCGGTGATGGAGGGTTGTTCAAAATATTGCACCTACTGTGTCGTACCCTTTACGAGAGGCGAGGAGATCAGTCGTCCTTTCGATGATGTGATCGCCGAGATAGCCGGATTGGCAGCCCAGGGTGTACGTGAGATTAATTTGCTCGGACAGAATGTGAACGCCTATCAGGGTGATATGAATGAAGGCGGAGAGGCCGATCTGGCGCTGCTTATCGAATATGCGGCGGCGGTTGAGGGGATCGAACGAATTCGCTTTACCACCTCTCATCCTGTTGAATTTACCGACAGTTTGATCGAAGTCTATGGCCAAGTCCCTGAGTTGGTGAGTTTTCTCCACCTACCGGTGCAGTCTGGATCCGACCGGGTGCTCTCGATGATGAAGCGCGGGCATATGGCCATTGAATACAAAGCTAAAATCCGTCGTTTGCGGCAGGTTCGGCCCGATATCACTATCTCTTCAGATTTCATTGTGGGTTTTCCCGGTGAGACGGAGGCGGATTTTGAGCTGACACTCAAGCTGATTGAGGAGGTCGGTTTCGATCACTCATACAGTTTTATCTATAGTCGTCGTCCCGGTACCCCTGCCGCCGACCTGCCTGATGATGTGCCCCTGGCCATGAAGCAGCAACGTCTGGCACGACTACAGCAGTTGATTAATACCCAGGCCCAGCGCATCAGCCGGCAAATGGTGGGTACGGTACAGCGTATCCTTGTGGAGCGTCCGGCGAAGAAAGATCCCCGTCAGCTGGCGGGCCGTACCGAAAACAATCGGGTGGTCAATTTCGATGGGCCTACCGAGCTGATTGGCGGATTCGCCAATGTGCGTATCACCGAGGCGTTGCCAAACTCACTGCGAGGCGAGTGGCTTGCGCCAGCGGCGGATCAAGCCGTCAACGGCTGAACACCCTCAACGCTTCTAACAATCTGGAATCCCTCCTTGGCTGAACATCCCGAAACTATCGACCTGCTACTCGAGCCCGTGAACAATGAACAGTTGGCCAATGTCTGTGGCCAGCTGGATGAAAATCTGTGCCATATCGAGCGGCGCCTGGGGATCGAAATCAATAATCGCGGCAACCACTTCCGTCTGATTGGTGAGCATCATGCGATACAAGCGGGGGGGCAGGTGCTGCAGGATCTCTATCGTGCTGCAGAGAGTGAGTTGCTCGATCCCCAGCGGGTCCACCTCTATCTGCAGGAGGCGGGTGTCGACGAGCTGCTCGAACAGTCGGGCGATGCGAATCTACCGGAAACGGTGATCAAGACCCGTCGTGGGCTGGTGCGTCCCCGTGGGGTCAACCAGAAGGAGTATCTGCACAAGGTGCTGACCCATGATATTAACTTCGGGGTGGGTCCTGCAGGTACCGGTAAGACTTATCTGGCGGTAGCCGGCGCAGTGGATGCCCTTGAGCGTGACCAGGTGCGGCGTATCTTGCTGGTGCGTCCGGCTGTCGAGGCGGGAGAGCGTCTCGGTTTTCTGCCCGGCGATCTGGCGCAGAAGATCGACCCCTATTTACGCCCACTTTATGATGCCCTCTACGAGATGCTTGGTTTCGAGAAAGTAGCCAAACTGGTAGAGCGCAACGTGATCGAGATTGCACCCCTGGCCTATATGCGGGGGCGTACCCTCAATGAATCATTCGTGATCCTCGACGAGGCGCAGAACACAACCCCGGAGCAGATGAAGATGTTTCTCACCCGCATCGGCTTTGGCTCTACCGCAGTGATTACCGGTGACATTACCCAGATCGATCTGCCCCGGGGACAGCTGTCGGGTCTGCGTCAGGCCAGCGAGGTGTTGGCCCACGTGGAGGGGATCAGTTTTACCTTCTTCAATGCACGGGATGTGGTGCGTCACCCGGTGGTGCAGCGGGTAGTGCGAGCCTATGACGATTTCGAGAGTAAAGCTTGAGTCACCTTGAGTTGGAGATTCAGCGGATCGCGTCAACGTCGACCGGACTGCCTTCAGATGAGGATTTCCGGCGCTGGATAGAGATTGCCTTACCTGAGAAAGACAAGCCCGTGGAGATGGTGATTCGCCTGGTGGATGAGTCAGAGAGCCGGCAGCTCAATCGGGACTACCGGGGTAAGGACAACCCGACCAATGTGCTTTCCTTCCCCTTTGATGCACCCGAGCAAGTGCCGTCGGCCCTGCTGGGTGATCTGGCGATTTGTGTGCCGGTCGTGGCACGGGAGGCGGCAGAGCAGGGCAAGCCGTTGCTGGCGCACTGGGCCCATATGGTGATTCATGGTGTTTTGCATCTGTTGGGTTATGACCACCTGACTGATGAAGAGGCGCAGTTGATGGAACAGAGGGAACGAGAGCTTCTGCATCAATTGCTTTTTTCTGATCCCTATAGTGAAGAGGACCGATGAACAGCGAAGATCGATCGACCAGCGGTTCCTCCCGACGATGGCTGGAACGACTCAGCCGGATGTTCGGGAGCGAACCGCAAGACAAGGAAGAGCTCTATGAGCTATTGAAGGAAGCGAGTGAAAGGCACCTGTTGGATGATGATGCACTGAGTATGATGGAAGGCGCCTTGCTGGTCTCCGAGCGCAGGGCGCGGGATGTGATGACGCCGCGCTCCAAACTGGAGGTGGTGAACCAAGACGCTGATCTCGAAGAAGTCCTGGGGGTGGCGATAGAATCTTCCCACTCGCGACTGCCCGTGATCAGCGAGGATATGGATGAGGTCCTGGGCGTACTGTTACCGAAAGATCTGCTGTGCTGCTTTCGTCAAGAGAATCGCACTATTTTTAAATTGTCGGAGATGATGCGTGAGGCGCTTTTCGTGCCGGAGTCGATGCGCCTTAACCAGTTGTTGAAAAAGCTCAAACTGAGCCGCAACCATATGGCGATCGTGGTGGATGAGTATGGTTCGACTGCCGGTCTTGTCACGCTGGAGGATCTGCTGGAGCAGATCGTAGGGGATATTGAGGACGAACATGACACACCGGATGATGATCAGGTAAATATCAGGCCCTAGAATACTTGGCCACTGCTGGCGGGTATACTGGAGCTTGAGAGTCTTATCAGGGAAGGAGAAAAAGATGATTAAGGTCGCATGGAATAAGAAGTTCGAGGTGGGTCACGAGAGGATTGATTTCGAGCACAAGATCTTTCTTAATCTCATTCGTGAAGCGTCCCTTCTGCCTGAAATGGGTAGTTCAAAGGAACGGGTGATGCGACATCTCGATGAGGTAAAAAAATATGCCCTTTTTCACTTCACCAGTGAAGAAAATATCATGTTTGATGTGGCCTATCCGGACTTCAAGAAGCATAGGCAGGAGCATGCGATGCTACTCGCCTTGTTGGATGAACGGTCACACCAATACAAGGATGGGGATATCGATCTGGATGGTGTGGTAGGTTTTTTGTTTGAGTGGTTTGCACTACATACCACGCAGGTCGATACTCGGCTGGCGAAATACATTGCCCATGGGGTTGATCCTGGTGCCTAGTGCCAGCAGTCTTGATAGGTTCTTTGCGAAAAACTGACCGGGTCTATCGGGAGCCGGTACGAATCGAAATGGTAAAGATGTCACGATTGCTGGAATATCCTCGGCTGCTGGCCCTCATTGCCGGTGTGTTTACCGCCCTCGCATTTGCACCCTTCCAGTTCTGGATATTGGCGGTGCTCATGCCTGCGGTGCTGTTTTTTATCTGGGTGCGTACTGATGCTTCCTGTTTTCAGTCCGGGTTTATCTATGGGCTGGGGCTGATGGGGGGAGGTGTCTCCTGGCTGTATGTGAGCATTGCACAGTTTGGAGATCTGGGCTGGCTGTTTCCGCTTGTCATTACCCTCGGCTTCGTGATGCTTGCGGCCCTCTATTATGGTCTGCTCGGGTGGTTGATAGGCCGCTTTGTGGTATCAGATCGCCTAAGACTGTTGCTGGTTTTTCCCGCCATGTGGGTTTTAATCGAATGGTTTCGAGGTTGGTTCCTCACCGGCTTTCCCTGGTTGCAATTGGGTTATTCCCAGATCGATTCACCGTTGGCGGGTTATGCGCCTGTTCTCGGTACGTTGGGTGTCAGCTGGGCTGTTGTAACGACTGCCGGGGCATTGATTTTGTTGGGTGAAAAGGGACGGATGCGATGGTTTTCTATCACCCTGTTGGGTGTGGTGTGGCTATCGGGTTGGGCGCTGACCCAGATGAATTGGACGGAGCCGAATGGTGAACCGCTACGTGTGGCTCTGGTGCAAGGGAATATCCCGCAGGCAGAGAAGTGGGCCCCGGAGCAGTTGACTCCCAGCCTGGTGTTATATGCCGAGCAGACGAAAAAGCATTTCGACCGAGACCTGATCGTTTGGCCCGAGACTGCGATTTCTGCCTTCCAGTTTCAGGTAGACGAGGCTTTTATCCAGCCGTTGGAAGCGGAGGTGAAACGCCAGGGTGCAGATCTTGTTTTCGGTGTGGTGCAGATGGACGAGGCACGCGAACAATACTTCAACGCTATGGTGGTCTTGGGGAATGCGCAGCGTGACGATTACTTCAAGCAACATCTGGTGCCGTTTGCAGAGTATTTGCCTCTCAAGTCCCTGCTATGGCCGTTGGTTGACCTTTTTACTATTCCCATGTCCGACTTTTCTGTAGGGGAGGGCAAGCCATTGATGCGAGTTGGGCCTCACCTGGTCGGCATGTCGATCTGCTATGAGAATGCCTTTGGTAGTGAAGTGATTCAGGCGCTACCGGAAGCGGCCTATCTGATCAATGCCAGTAATGATGCGTGGTTCGGGAGATCTCTCGCGCCACATCAACATTTGCAGATCGCGCGCATGCGTGCGTTGGAGACGGGCCGCTATCTCCTGCGATCCACCAATACAGGAATCTCAGCAATCGTGGGTCCGAAAGGTGAATTGTTGGGGAAATCTCCCTTGCTCGAGTTGGATGTCTTGACCGGTGAAATCAGTCCCATGACCGGTGCTACACCTTTTGCATATACTGGCAATCTTATTGTTCTGGTCATCATGTTAATTGTGCTGATTGTCGCTTTTCCTTGCGGCCATTTGCGATTCAGGCGTTGCAGATCTATCGCTGATCGCCATGGAAGGCTGAAAGCCGAGGCGATTAGTCCCCGATAGGCGTAGGCGCGGTTGTATGGCCGTAATTGTGACTGTT
>JAHXHT010000047.1 GCA_025656435.1 Candidatus Thiodiazotropha sp. (ex Gloverina cf. vestifex)
AACAGTCACAATTACGGCCATACAACCGCGCCTACGCCTATCGGGGACTAATCGCCTCGGCTTTCAGCCTTCCATGGCGATCAGCGGGCGATGCAGGATCATTCTCATCGTAGCTGAATTCACCGGAGAACCGGTTAAATCGGCCGGTCAGCCAACTGTAACCCAAATGACTGATCCTGAACTGAATAAAGGCGTGACTGCCTTCAGTATCGATTAAATAGTCGGATGCTGATGCAGAGACAGCACCGAACACGGAGAGAATAAAGAACACGACCATCCGAATTGAGTAAATCATTAGCATTCCTTATAGGGTTAAGCTGGTCATCAATGTAGGGCAGCCAAGCGTTAGCAAAATTTCTGTGACATCGACGAATCGTTTAGACCGTCTGAGTCATGTTTTATCACTTTGAACTGTATGTGACCTTTATCAATCTAGCGTGTTTTCAATCTTGCCGTTGGCCTCAATAGTTGAGCTATACTGTCTCTCATGGATACGATAGACACTGGAAAGGTCAGGCTCGACATCGTCGACAACAGCTATATACATGCTGTTATCTACAGCGACGAGGAGATCATCGAAAGCGACATCAAACCTGTCACTAACTTCCTTGATCAGTTTACAGATCCAGTGCCAGCTTTGATCGAGCGACAGGGACAATACTCAATCTCTGTCCTGGTGCAAATCTCGATGATGCAGCAGACCAAGCATCGACTGAAAGCCGTGGCCTACATCGAACGTAACCACCGTGACGTGATCATGACCCGGATCGCAGCCAGCACCTATTTCCGAGATGTAGAGGTCAAGTCCTTCTACGACCAGGAAGAAGCCATCGAGTGGTTGAAGCAGTTCTTCCCCGCCACACCACTTATCACCGAAACACAGAAATCGGCCCAGGTATAATGATGATTTCAGACGGGTAGCGCTGTCTCATCCACCACCCGACGCATGACAAAGCTGGAGTGGACACCGCTCACCCCTTCAATGCGTGTAATCTGGTTCAGCAGCAGCGCCTGATAGGCCTCCATATCCTTGACCACGACCTTGATCTGGTAATCCGCATCCTGGCCTGTGATCAGCAGGCACTCCAGCACCTCGGGAAGAGCGCTGACCATCTTTTCAAAGTTGGCGAATCGTTCCGGTGTGTGGCGATCCATAGCAATATGGATCAGAGCCATCAGGCTCAGACCAAGTTTACCGGCATCCAGACATGCCCGGTAGCCTGTTATGATCCCCGCCGCTTCCAAGGCCCGCACCCGTCGCAGGCAGGAGGAAGGTGAGAGACCGATCTTTTCTGCCAGATCCTGGTTGCTGATTCGGCCATCCTGCTGCAGCAATTGCAGAATACGCTTATCGTAGCGATCCAACGTCATCACACTGCCCTCAATTCAACATTATAAAAAATATTATGCTTATATTTTCTAATATAGAGCAATACTTCACTTAATTACACCAAATCACAACCACAATTCGCAAGCACTTGCCAATCGATCTGCTCTAATCTTTCACCATCGGCCACAAGCCAATCAAGAATTGCCCCCAGCCACAAGCCATGGGCAGAGCAGAAAGCCTCACAAGGGCAGATCAATGAGCCACTCAACCAGGAGCAAGTACCTTGAAACGTTTCGACCATCGCAAATATCACCCCACTCAGGGGATGCCTCTACAGCATCGCGAGTGGCCCAACCGGACCATCGGCAAGGCGCCAATCTGGGCCAGTGTCGATCTGCGCGATGGAAATCAGGCATTACTGGAGCCCATGAGTGTGGAGCAGAAACGGCGTCTGTGGAGACTGTTGGTGAAACTCGGCTTCAAGGAGATCGAACTCGGCTTTCCCGCCGCCAGCCAGCCGGACTACGACTTTGTGTGCTGGCTGATAGAGGGAGACCATATCCCTGCTGATGTAACCGTGCAGGTATTGGTCCAGGCCCGAGAGTCACTGATCCGCAAGACCTTCGAGTCACTCAAAGGCGCACGACGCGCTATCGTGCATGTCTATAACTCCACCTCTACGGTACAGCGTGAACGGGTCTTCGGACTCGACCGTGACGGCATTAAGGCCATTGCAATAGAGAGTGCGGAGTTGCTGAAACGCGAAGCCAGACACTACCCGGAAACCGAGTGGGTCTTCCAGTATTCTCCTGAAAGCTTCTCCAATACCGAGTGGGATTATGCGGTGGAGGTCTGCAACGCCGTGATCGATGTCTGGCAACCGACAGTTGACCACCCCTGCATTCTCAACCTTCCCGCAACGGTGGAAAGCAGTACACCCAACGTCTTCGCAGACCAGGTTGAGTATTTCTGCCGCCAAATCTCACGGCGCGATGCCATTACGGTATCGGTTCATACCCATAACGACCGAGGCAGTGCGGTGGCTGCGGCAGAAATGGCGATCCTCGCCGGCGCGGATCGCGTTGAAGGCACCCTCATGGGGAATGGTGAGCGAACCGGTAACATGGACGTGGTCACACTGGCCATGAATCTCTACAGTCAGGGCATAGATCCCGAACTTGATCTCTCCCAACCGGATGAGATTCTGCAAGTCTACAGCCAATGCACTGGTCTGCCGGTACACCCCAGACACCCCTGGGTGGGAGAGCTGGTCTATACCGCCTTTTCCGGCTCTCATCAGGATGCCATCCGCAAGTGCCTGCATCTTCAACAATCGGACGAATCCTGGCAGGTCGCCTACCTCCCTATCGATCCACAGGACATTGGCCGTGACTACCAGGCAGTCATCCGGGTCAACAGTCAGTCGGGCAAAGGGGGCGTGGCCTATGTGCTCGAGCGGGACTTCGGGCTGATGCTGCCGCGCTGGATCCAGACAGAACTGGCTGCCATCGTGCAGCGGGAGAGTGAATCACGTCAGGGAGAGGTCGACAGCAGAACCATTTACCAGCTCTTCCAGGACCGTTTCGTGGCTGACGACAAGCCCATCCGACTGGAGGGTTACCGTTTAGACCGTCACCAGGGTAGCGATATGATCGAGGTAAAGCTGACGGATAGCGCTCAACCGAGGACAATTCATGGACGGGGTGAAGGGGCTATCTCAGCCTTCATGGATGCCTGGACACAGGCCTACGGCCAGCAGGCCAGAGTGCTCGATTACAGCGAACACGCTATCGGTGAGGGTACAGATGCAGAAGCTGTCGCCTACGTACTGCTCGATGTGGAAGGTCAGCATATCGCAGGAGCGGCATTCGATCAGGATAGCCTGAGTGCCTCACTCAAATCGCTGACATCCGCGTTGAATCTGTCCCAGTCCACACGACGGGCTGCCTGAACAGAGACAGCATTGGGTGGCTGGTTCGGGGGAGTTTCACAACCCCGAACCAGCCACCGACCAAAAGATATCAAACCGCATCCCGGACAGTTTTCCCTGAACTAGCACGGGTGTGCCCCACCTGTGCTCAACGGTTGGAGAGCAATGCAGAATCACACAGGCAAAAAAATGGCCGGCATCCAAGAATGACCAGCCATTCTCTAACTAGCGGTTATTAGCGTTTCTTAGATGCAGCCACCCGCAGACGCAGGGCATTCAGTTTGATGAATCCCTCGGCATCCTGCTGATTATAGGCACCGGCATCGTCCTCGAAAGTAGCGATAGACTCGTCGAACAGGCTATTGGTCTCGGACTTGCGCCCAACCACGTAGACATTGCCCTTGTAGAGCTTCAATCTGACCACACCGTTGACCACTTTCTGGGTCTCGTCGATGGCAGCCTGCAACATCTCCCGCTCCGGGGCGAACCAATAACCGTTATAGACCAGCTTGGCATAGCGAGGCATCAATTCATCCTTCGTATGTGCCGCCTCCCGGTCAAGGGTGAGGGATTCCATGGCCCGGTGAGCTTTGAGCAGGATGGTGCCGCCGGGGGTTTCGTAACAGCCGCGGGACTTCATGCCCACATAGCGATTCTCGACGATATCGGCACGGCCGATACCGTTGGCGCCACCCAATTGGTTCAGCTTGAGCAGGAGACTGGCAGGAGTGAGATCTTCACCGCCGATGGAAACCGCATCGCCGTTTTTAAAGCCAATTTCGATATAGGTTGGCGCATCCGGCGCCTCCTCCGGTGAGACCGACCAGCGCCACATCTCGTTGCCCGGCTCGGTCCAGGGATCCTCCAGATCGTAACCTTCATAGGAGATGTGCAGCAGATTCGCATCCATGGAATAGGGGGACTTCTTGCCTTCCCGTTTCATCTCGACGGAGATGCCGTGGGCTTCGGCATAGGCCAGCAGCTTCTCGCGGGAGTTGAGATCCCACTCACGCCAGGGAGCGATTATCTTGATATCGGGGCGCAACGCATAGGCGCCCAGCTCAAAACGCACCTGATCGTTACCCTTGCCAGTAGCGCCATGGGAAATCGCATCAGCACCGGTCTCGTTGGCAATCTCAATCAGACGTTTGGCGATCAACGGACGGGCGATAGAGGTGCCCAGCAGGTACTCACCCTCGTAGATGGCATTGGCGCGAAACATGGGGAAGACATAGTCACGCACGAACTCTTCGGTGAGATCTTCGATATAGATCTCCTTGATACCGGCCGCCTCGGCCTTGCCGCGTACCGGCTCGACCTCTTCACCCTGGCCGATATCAGCAGTGAAGGTCACCACTTCGCATTGGTACTCGTCCTGCAGCCATTTGACGATAATCGAGGTATCCAAACCACCCGAGTAGGCCAGTACGACCTTTTTAATGCCATCTTTGGACATCCGCAGTCTCCCAGAAAAGATGCTTGGAAAAGCCGGCCATTATAGACCATTCGGGGCGAATGTCTCACCAGATAAACGGCCGCTCAGTTATTAGGGCAGCAGAATTTTACAGCAACCCCCTTCCAGAACACCGCCGTTGGAGAGCGTTACCCGCCCCCGCCTGCCATCATGCTTGTGGAGATCGAGCACCACCTGCGTGAAATAGAGACCCAGACCGGTGTTGTTATTGAGAAAACCCGACTCCGGATGAAAGAACTCCCCCTGCTTCGCCAGCATCGATTCAGGAAAGCCGCTGCCGTTGTCCTCGATGGTAATAACCAACCCCTCGTCGCTGGACGAGGCCGTCACTCTCAACCAATCCTTGGTGTAGCGCAAGGCATTACTGATTGCGTTACTCATCACGCCGGTCATCAGATTCCGATCGAAATACCAGTAGAGCGCTTCGCTGCATTCAACCTCATAGCCAATCCCTTTCTGCTTGGTCAGATCACCATGCTCCAACATCTCTTCCTCGAGAAAATCACGGATGGAGTGGGCATCCACATTCAGCATGTAGTTGCCCTCCTCGATTTTGAACAGGGTCAGCATTTTCACCAGATTGTTGTTGATCCGCCTGACTTCATATTCCATGTCTGCGCACTCCTGGCTGACACCGCAGGCCTCCAGGTCACAGTTTTCCGAGATCATGCCAATATACTTCAGCAGAATACCGAGGGAGTTCTTGATGTCATGGGAGACCATGGCAAAGGCCGAGGTCAATCCCAACACTTCATCTTTTTGTTGATCATCCTTCAACTCAATACTCCTGATCCGGTCACGCCGGCAGCTGGTTTAATACATGGAGATACTTGTCTGCAGCGGCATCCCGTCTGTCTCTTAGCAATAACTGATTCAACGAATGGCGACACCTGAAATGGTAGCCATGGTCTACCCCATGCTCTCGCATGTAGTCGATCATGGCACTGATCGACATGAGGGTAAGGGTGCGGTTGGCCGGGTAGTGATCAACCGTTTCATTCAATAAGGTGATTGCCTGCGCCACACCACCCTGCTGCAGCAGCTGAATGCACTCGCCATGAATCCGCTTCAATTCACCTCTGCTTTTCTTGATCAAGGCATCAGCTTCATTCTCTTTACCGTGGTGTTTCATCAACTGTTGTACTCGACCTGTCCATACATCATCATCGTGATGATTACACATGAGAACACCCAACAGCGCTTGAGCCTCTTCGCTTCTGGAAAGCTGAAACAGATCATCTGCGGCTGCCAATAGATCATCGGCAGCGATGACTCCCTTGTGTTCCCTGACCAACTGATCAATCTCATGCAGATAGGCGTCGATCACTTCCTCACTATCAATATGACGCTTTGCCCGGGCATGCCTGCTCAGCATTTGAATCTGATCGGAGGGATGTTCATTGAAACGTTTGCGACCGTCAGCCAACAACCGCAGTAACTTCGGGTAGTGTCCGTTCTTCTGGTGAATATCCGCCAGCTGACGGTACTCTTCTGCCTCGGCAAAACAGGAATTCTCTCCCCAGCGGACAGCCGCTAGAAAAGCACGCTCCGCTGTTTCCATATCACCATTGTCTCGTGCCAGCTCACCCAATTTTCGCTGCCGGCTGACCAACTTAGGCGAAAGCTTGACTGCTTGCTGGAGTAGCGCCTGAGCCTCTACTGTCTCTCCTCGCGCTTCCAGCACCAGGGCCAGCCAATCATAGACTTCCAGATAGTGCTGATTCTCCTCAATCAGACTACGGAAACGCTGCTCAGCCTTCTCCAGATCATTTCTGAAATAATCGATCTTGCCCAGGCCAAAATTCGCCCAGGGAAAATCACGAATCTTCAGCATCTGACGATAAATTGATGAAGCATCGTCATAGCGTTCAAGATCAATGCAGAGTTCTGACTGCAGTTTAGTCAGATAGAGGCGTTTTTTCAGGTCGCCGTCACGTTGTTCGTCACAAAGCGCCGAGCACCATCGGCATATTGCTTTCAGCGGTGATCAAGAAGAAGCTGCAGGCATGGCCCAAATAACCGAGATGCCGCGCCTCTTCCAACACCTGCTGGCCATCCTTGCCGTCTCCCAGATTGTAGTCACAGATCACCACATCATAGTTTCGCACTGAGAGCGATTTCAGCCCCTGCTCCCCACAAGCGCAGGTCTCGATATCGACAGCACCAAAGCTCGTCAGCATCCCCTTGAATGAGACACGCATCTGCTCGAAATCATCGATGATCAGGTAGCGAAGACGGCCAAATAGATCGCCCATGAACTGCTATGACTCCCTTTATGAAGACCGTGGATTGAGTGTTCTGAATAGTTGATGTCCATATCGTGCGATCTCCCTTTTAATTGATCGCAAATAACCATGATATTGATGTGGATCAATCAGAATCGGAATGATATCACTAAATCACCCTAAATCAGCCTGCCACCACCCTTCAAAAACTCACTCCAAATCTACGAATTAAAGTCATCTGCAAAAAATCTTAATGGGAGGTCCATCCAATAAAAAAACATTGGGCTTTACAAACTTATTAACTGGTTCCGTATTTTCGAACTCACAGTTTGGTATCGACACACGATTAATGTAGTTTTTTATAAATCAATCGACTTAAGTGTCCATCTCTACTGTTTGTCGTGGAGTGGACATTGCAGGACAGTGTAATGCGCTCAATCAACCAGATGACTGTTATCGGCCTGGGGCTTCTATTGAGTCTCAGTTTAAGTGGATGCGGAGGCTCGGATACCGCCAGCTCAAGCACCAATAACGCGGTGGGCACCCCACAAGCCAATTCACCGACAGCGGTAATCACTGCGCCTCAGGCTTTCATCTCAGGATGAGACCGCCACATTGGATGGCAGCAGTTCGTCTGACCCGGATGGCGATACGCTGAGTTTCCTTTGGACACAGACACAGGGAGAAACCATCTCCCTCGCTGACAATTCGAGTTCTAGCCTCAGTTTTGTCGCGCCGACAGTTGCACAACCGGCACAGTACACTTTTCAGTTGACCGTATCGGATGGCAAACTTTCCAACTCCACGAGCGTCAGTTTTCAAATCTCACCGCTGGTGGATATCACCGCACCATCAGTCACCACCCGATCACCGCAGCCGAATCAGACCGGGATCGCCATCTCCGCCCAGGTCAGCATGGCCTTTGATGAAGCCCTCCTGGGGAGTAGCGTGGACAGCCAGAGCCTGACGCTCACTCAGTACGGCACACCTGTTGCAGCAAATGTCAGTTATGACAGTAACAGCCACAGCATACGTTTGACACCTAACGCCCAGCTCTCCGGGCAAACCACATACACAGTCACCCTTGGGGCCACTGTTGAAGATCTCGCAGGGAACTTCACATCTTCAGAGAGCTGGAGTTTCACAACCGCGACTTCACAATACAACCTGGGTTCAACCACGCAGCAAACCATCGACCAATGCATGGGACACAGCGAAAAGTTGACGCTGACACTGGTCAATAATGTCCGTGCGGCAACTCGCAGTTGCGGCAGCACGAACTACCCGGCTGTCGCACCTCTGGCATGGCATTGCCTGCTTGAAAATGCTGCCCAGGGCCACTCCACCTCTATGGTGGATAACGATTATCACGAACACACCGGCATAGACGGTTCCAGTCCCGGTGACCGGATTACTGCTGCCGGATATACCTGGCGTTCCTACGGTGAAAATATTGCCGGCGGTTATCCCGATGAAGACGCCGTAATGGAGGGCTGGCTTGAGAGTCCGGGACACTGCTCCAACATCATGAATTCACGCTTTACAGAATTGGGTGCGGCTTCCGCGGAGAACAGTGCTTCCACCTACGACATCTATTGGACACAGAACTTCGCTACGCAGTAACACACCGATTGTTTAAAGACATAAAAAACCCGAGCATCACGCCCGGGTTTTTTTGTCCTAATTACCGAACCATCAGCAGTCACCCGATGGTTCGATATACCGCCGGATCAGTTCTTCGACTTATCGACGATCTTCTTGATCCACGGCATCATGCCACGCAGCTGCTCACCCACCTGCTCGATAGGATGCGCAGCATTCAGACGACGATAGGCGGTCATTGACGGATAACCCAGCGCGCCTTCGGAAACGAACTGCTTGGCATACTCACCACTCTGGATGTTGTGCAGCGCCTCTTTCATCGCCTTGCGGCTTTCGTCGTTGATAACACGGGGACCGGTCACATACTCACCATATTCCGCGTTGTTGGAGATGGAGTAGTTCATGTTGGCGATACCGCCTTCGTACATCAGATCGACAATCAGTTTCAGCTCGTGCAGACACTCGAAGTAGGCCATCTCAGGGGCGTAGCCCGCATCGGTCAGGGTCTCGAAACCGGCCTTCACCAGTTCGACAGCACCACCACAGAGGACCGCCTGCTCACCGAAGAGATCGGTCTCGGTCTCGTCCTTGAAGCTGGTCTCGATGATACCGGTACGACCGCCACCGATAGCGGAGGCATAAGAGAGCGCGGTATCCATCGCAGTACCGGTAGCGTCCTGATAGACAGCCACCAGATCAGGAATACCGCCACCTTTGACATACTCACTGCGCACAGTGTGACCCGGTGCTTTTGGCGCAATCATGAGCACGTCGAGATCTTCACGCGGCACGATCTGGTTGTAGTGAATAGCGAAACCATGAGCGAAAGCCAGCGCAGCAGACTCTTTGATGTTCGGCTCGATCTGCTCACGGTAAAGCTGGGCCTGGAACTCATCGGGCGCAAGGATCATGACAATATCGGAAGCCTGCACAGCCGCTTCGATCGACTTCACGGTCAGGCCGGCGTTCTCAGCTTTGATGGCGGAGGGTGAGCCTTCACGCAGACCGACGATCACATTGACGCCGGAGTCCTGCAGATTGTTGGCGTGGGCGTGACCCTGTGAGCCGTAACCGATAATGGAGACCGTCTTACCTTTGATGATGCTCAGGTCGCAGTCTTTGTCGTAATAAACGTTGATAGCCATGTTGCTTTCCTTCGGAAAATTTTGAATTGTGAATGCTTAATTTTGAATTATGTATGAAACAGTGCGCGTGCCGTGCACACCTCAATTCATAATTAATAATTCATCATTGAACTGTCAGAGACCCAACCCTTTGGGTCCACGCCCGATACCGGAAGGACCGGTCCGCACCACTTCGACGATCAGCTCCTCGTTGACCGCCTCGATGAAGGCGTTGAGCTTACTGGCCGTGCCGGTCAACTCCACGGTGTAGCTGGTGTCGGTGACATCGATGATCTTACCGCGGAAGATATCCACCAGACGTTTGATCTCCTCACGCTGGGTACGCTCGGCACGCAGCTTGATCAACATCATCTCGCGCTCAAGATGACCGCCCTCGGTGAGGTCGACCAATTTCACCACATCGATCAGCTTGTTCAGCTGCTTGGTGATCTGCTCGACGATCTCATCGCTGCCACTGGTCACCAGGGTCATGCGCGAGAGGCTCACATCCTCGGTCGGCGCCACCGTGAGGGACTCGATATTGTAACCGCGTGCGGTAAACAGGTTGGCCACCCGCGCAAGCGCGCCGGACTCGTTCTCCATCAGAATAGAAATGATATGCCTCATCAGACCAACTCGCTTCCAGGTGACAAATACATCTCATGATGCCCCTTGCCGGCGGCAATCATCGGGTAGACGTTCTCCTCGGGATCGATCTTGATATCCATGAAGACCAACCGGTCCTTCAGGGAGAAGACCTCCTTCATGGCGCCTTCCAGATCCTTCGGTTTCTCGACACGCATGCCCACATGACCGTAGGACTCGGTCAGCTTGACGAAGTCCGGCGTCACGCTCATAACCGACTGGGAGTAGCGGCTGTCGTAGAAGAACTCCTGCCACTGCCGCACCATACCCATGTAGCCGTTGTTGAGCAGAATAATCTTCAGCGGCAGATCGTACTGGATACAGGTGGCAAGCTCCTGGATACACATCTGGATACTCGACTCACCGGTGACCACCGCCACAGTCGCCTTGGGATGGGCCATCTGCACGCCAATGGCAGCCGGCAGACCGAAGCCCATGGTGCCCAGGCCGCCGGAATTGATCCACCGCCGCGGCTTCTCGAACTGGTAGAACTGGGCCGCGAACATCTGGTGCTGACCCACGTCGGAGGTCACAAAGGCCTCGCCCTTGGTCACCTGGTGCATCACCTCGACCGCATACTGGGGTTTGATCAGCTTGCTCTTGCGATCGAACTTCAGGCAGTCCATGGAGCGCCATTTCTCGATCTGCTCCCACCACTTGGCAAGGGCCTGTTTCTTCGGCTGCTTATCGCTCTCGCTGACCACCTTCAGCATGTCCCGCAGGACCTGATTGACCGGCCCGACGATGGGTATATCCACCCGTACGTTCTTGGAGATCGACGAGGGATCTATATCCACGTGGATGATCGTGGCGTTGGGACAGAACTGCTTCACATGGCCGGTAACCCGGTCATCGAAACGGGCACCGACGGCGATCAGCACATCGGCCTCGTGCATCGCCATGTTGGCCTCGTAGGTACCGTGCATACCCAACATGCCGAGGAAATTCTTGCCGCTGCCCGGATAAGCGCCCAACCCCATCAATGTCTGCGTGATGGGAGAGTTGAGGGCCTCGACCAGGTCGGTCAGGTTCTTCGAGGCATCGTCCAGCACCACGCCGCCACCCGTGTAGAAGACCGGGCGCTCCGCCTCCATCATGCTCTTGACCGCTTTCTTGATCTGCCCCAGATGGCCTTTGGCCACCGGATTATAGGAGCGCATCTTGACCTTGGCCGGATAGTGATAGGGGATCTTGATACCCGGATCGGTGATGTCCTTCGGAATATCAATCACCACGGGACCGGGGCGGCCGGTGGTGGCGATGAAGAAGGCCTTCTTGATCGTCTCGGCCAGATCCTCCAGCCGCTTGACCAGAAAATTGTGCTTCACGCAGGGGCGGGTGATACCGACGGTATCGACCTCCTGGAAGGCGTCGCTGCCGATCACCGGCGTCGGCACCTGGCCGGTCAGGACGACCATAGGAATAGAGTCCATATAGGCCGTGGCAATACCTGTCACCGCATTGGTCGCACCGGGACCCGAGGTCACCAGCACCACGCCGGGCTTGCCGGTTGCACGCGCATAACCATCCGCCGCATGGGCAGCCGCCTGTTCATGACGGACCAGGATATGCTGCACATCCTTCTGTCTGAAGATCGCGTCGTAAATATGCAGCACGGCCCCGCCGGGATAGCCGAACACGTGCTCAACGCCCTCATCCTTCAAACACTGAACGATGATATCGCCGCCGCTGAGTTCCACGTCTGATGCCTCCAGATAGACCGGCTAAGGTACCGGCCAAAAATCTAAAAAATTCTAAATAGGAACAGCGCAAAATACTAATATTGATCTTATTGGTCAAGCGGTTATATCGCCTCACAGCTATATCCAGCACCCAATCCACGGGTATTTGTCATTCCCCCCACATCAACGGGACGACGCGAAGTCGGGAGAATCCGGTCCCCGCAACACAACCCCTGTGTGCAGAACATCCCAGCAAGATAGTTTAGATGGTCTGTCAAACGCGAGATCTGAGATCGAGAGAGAAACAACATCAGACATGAAAAGGGCGATACAAAGCCGGGAACCAGTCAGGAATCTAGTGACTTTATTTCCATGACGGTAAAGGGGTAGACTCCAGTAATCCCTATTAAGGTAATCGAATCATGGACGGCAGCGACCTGACCAGACAGACGGAATTGAACGGGCAACCAGAATGCCCGCCTCCCCTCCTTCCTGAAAACTCCCTCAACACGAATCCTATCGTGACCTATCTCTCGACAATCTTTGAAGAGTCTCTTACAAGCGTGTCGCTACCTCGTGAAAGATTTTGGGACATCCGAGTCCCCAAAATCGACTCGCCAACGCGACAGCCGTTATGCCCCGACCG
>JAHXHT010000048.1 GCA_025656435.1 Candidatus Thiodiazotropha sp. (ex Gloverina cf. vestifex)
CGGTCGCAATTACGGCCATACAACCGCGCCTACGCCTATCGGGGACTAATCGCCTCGGCTTTCAGCCTTCCATGGCGATCAGCGATCGAATCTTTGGGAGAGGCGCATCGCCATCATGTCGACACTCCATTTCATCCGGCAGCGACAGTTCGACGAGACCTTGGCGCTCTCGGAACGACTGATCAACGATGAGGAGGATCTGATACACAAAGCGGTCGGATGGATGCTGAGAGAAGTAGGCAATCGAGATGGAAAAATGGAGAGAGTTTTTCTGAAAGCACACTACCTGACCATGCCCCGCACCATGCTTCGTTATGCCATTGAGAAGTTTCCGCAGGTGGAGAGAAAAAAATACCTCAAATCAGAAATCTGAGTATCCCGTGGTGTCGGGAAGACATTCGGTATCCATTGAGTTTTGTGCATGCTTTCTGCACATTCCAATTGATTGTTTGCCATAATGAGCGGCATTCAATCACCAAGTACCCAGGGAATGATTCAAATGAGCGATGAAGCCAACACAACCGAAAACTCACCTGTCACAGGGAACGATGAACAACTGAGATCCCTGAAAACACTCACCACTGTAATCTATGCATTACAGGCGGCTTCTTTACTCATTGGCATCACCTTTCTGGTTGCCGTCATTATCAACTACGTGAAACGGCCGGATGTCCAGGGGACCTTCCTCGAATCTCATTTCACATGGCAGATCAAAACATTCTGGTACGGTCTTCTATGGGGAATCATCGGCTTTATCACCGTCTTCATTGTGGTCGGCTATTTTATTCTTCTGGCCAATACGGTCTGGGTCATCTACCGGATCGTCAAAGGCTGGCTACGTCTGACAGATGACAAGGCGGCCTATAGCGGATGAATCATTCGTCCCAAATGAGATTCGCACACAAGCACCCTCACTTTGTGAGGTAGTCCGAAAAGTGGGCGTCCATCCATAGACGGACAGCATATTCCGCCACTTTTTACCGAGTTTCTCTCCCTTATGCAGATGAGTAACGCCTGCTATATACCCAAGGTGACATCCACCATAGGAGAGAATAATGAGCCAGATCCTCAAAGAAGTTCTCGCTGCCAATAAAGCATACACAAGCGATTTCGGTGATAAGCGTGATCTACCGATGCCTCCCGGCAGACACTTTGCCATTCTCACCTGCATGGATGCCAGACTCGACCCGGCGAAATATGCCGGCCTAGCCGAAGGTGATGCCCATGTCATCCGCAATGCAGGGGGGCGCGCCAGTGACGACGCCATACGTTCCCTGGTCATTTCATACAAACTGCTTGGCACCCAGGAATGGTTCGTCATCCACCACACCGATTGCGGCATGGAAACTTTCACAGATGAGATTATGCGGGATCTGCTGGCAAGCAGCCTGAAAACATCATCCGTTGATGAGGCGGGCTGGCACGACTCCGGTGAAGGTCCGGGTTCCACTGAAGGCGACTTCATCGACTGGTTGACCATTTCCGATAACGCCAAAAGCGTTGTTGAAGATGTCAGACGCATCAAGGAACACCCATTAGTGCCGCCTGAGATACCGGTCTACGGCTATATCTACGACGTAAAATCCGGGCGTCTCGTAGAGGTACCGGAAGCAACCGTGGCGGGTAGAGGTAAACACAAGACATCGGCAACAGCCTAAGCAGGTCATACGGGGTGGGTATCAGCTCATTGAGCTACCCACCTTGTTTGCTTGTTCTAGAAACAACTCCCTCTCGGCCAGCTGGCAGGTCTCATCATAATTCAACTAAATAACAATCAGTTACAATCTATATACAAATAAATTAATTGGACTTCGTATCCAAACAGACTGTTTTTTTGTGAATATTGATCACAAAAGATGAGGAATACCCTTGATTTATCGCTACCAGACATCTATATTATTAAATAATTATTTACTATACAGGTGGCCGCTATGAATGAGATGTTACAAATCAGCTGTGCCGAGCTGCTGAAGCTGGCGGATGCCAACCCGGATGAGCTTGAAGTGATTGTTGAGATGATGATTGAGGCTGAAGCCGAACTTTGTACAGATTTCAGCTAAACTGCGTCGTAATCTCAAAGCATAAAAAAAGCCCGCCATCTGGCGGGCTTTTTTACTATTGGCCGAAACTTATTGAATCGACTGATAGTAGTCCATGAGGATCTGGGCCACTTCGGGGCGTGAGAACTCCTTCGGCGGCGCAATACCCTGCCCCAGCATCTCCCGCACCTTGGTACCGGAGAGCAGCACAAAGTCTTCCTTGGTGTGGTCAGGTGCCTCGCACATCATTACCACCTTGTTCATCTTCTTCGAATAGGCAGTGTGATCCGCCTTGAAGATATCAATCTCCAGCGCACCCTCGGGTACCTCATCATCAAAGATGGTCTGGGCATCGAACGCCCCGTAATAATCACCTACACCGGCATGATCACGCCCGATGATGAAATGGGTAGCACCCATGTTCTGGCGGAAGTAAGCGTGCAGTACCGCCTCGCGAGGTCCGGCATAGAGCATGTCGAAACCATAACCTGTCACCATGGCGCTGTTCGGTGGGAAGTAGAGCTCTACCATCTTGCGGATAGCGTCATCACGCACCGGTGCAGGAATATCACCCGGCTTCAGCTTGCCGAGCAGCATGTGTATGACCAGTCCGTCGCAATCGAGACGATCCATCGCCATGTGGCACAACTCTTCGTGCGCCAGATGCATGGGATTACGGGTCTGGAAGGCCACAATACGGCTCCAGCCACGCTCTTTGATTTCATTGCGGATTTCAACAGCCGTACGGAAGGTATCCGGAAAGTCAGCCTGGAAATAGGAGAAGTTGAGTACCTGAATCGGCCCCGAAACAGCCACACGACTCTGGCTGTTGAAAGCCTGCACCCCGGGATGCTCCATATCATCGGTACGGTAGACCTTGTCAGTCATCACCGCCATCTGATCATCACTGACTGTTTCGATGGACTCAATATCTATGATGGCCAGAACCGGATTGCCTTCCATATTGGGGTCACGCAGCGCGATACGTTTGGCATCGCCAATAGCATCCGTGTTCTCCAGCAGACAGAGCACAGGTACCGGAAAGAAGCTGCCGTCAGTGAGGGTCATCTTCTCAGCTGCGCCCATGGCATCGGCGACTGTCATGAATCCTTTCAGCGGGTTGAAATAACCGGCGCCCATCATGACGGCATTGCCGGCAGCCTGAGAACTGATCACCACCGATGGCAGTGACTCCGCCTCATGCGAAAGTTGATGGTGTAATTCCGAGTCGTAGACAAACAAAGGTTGCAGTTCAGCTGAACCTACTGGGTTGATCATGACGTTTCGTCTCCTTCGTTTTTTTATGATCGCTGGATGTGGACGGTTGCCTGGTGATTGAACCCATTACCAAACCTCCCAAAAGCCTTGGTCTGTGACATTTCATTAGCTGTGTCACGCATTCATCAGACTTAATCCAATCTCTTTATATTGGCATTTAACTTAATGTTTTATATATAAGTATTAAGATTTAATGCCCTGTATGGATTTCAAACAGCCCATACCCTATCACAACCAGGGATTATCCAACCCCAGTTTATTTTTATGTACTCAGCAAAATATCTGCTTCTACTTTTTATGCTGCAAGGCAGCACTTCAGTGACGAAAACTGAGTAGATCCGACAGGCCGCTGTGCCTCTCGAGGCGTCGTACGACCGCCTGTTGAAATACCTCTGCCGAGCCGATCAACGAGAAACGAGAGCGGGCTCGGGTTATGGCTGTGTAGATCAATTCACGACACAACACGGGGCTGGGTTGATCCGGCAGATTCAGCACGACGTGATCGAACTCAGATCCCTGGCTCTTATGCACGGTTACCGCAAAGACCGTCTCGCAATCAGGCAGCCTCGCTGGTGGTATCCAGCGGAGCTGTCCATCAGTGCCATGAAATACAACTGAAAGCCTTTGTGGGTCATCAGACAGTGGCAGAACGATCCCGGTATCCCCGTTGTAGAGCTCAAGCTGATAATCATTGCGCGTAATCATCACCGGCCTACCTGAATACCATTCGTTGTCACTCTCCACCAGACCCATCTGGCGTAAACGATGTGTAATATCAATATTAATCTGCTCAGATCCGGCGGGGCCACTGCGTAAGGCACAAAGCACCCGAAACCCTCGCAATAATTCAAACAGCTGTTCGATCGGTACACCTTGATCAATCTGCTGAAACAGTACTGCATAGTGCTCGGTTGCGAGAGTCGATATGGAGACATTCTTGGCTATCCAGGCAATGTCCGAATCTGATCCCGTTTTCTTTAATAGGTTTTCGGCTGTTTGACCCTCACCCTGATTGACTGCAGCCGCAAGCCGACCGATAGGGCTCTCCCCGCCAAACCTGTAGCTTTTTCTGAGTAGCGCCACATTGTCACTGAGAGAGCTTCCGACAACCGAGGTATCCGGAATCGGCTCATTCGTACAGATACGCAGGATGGCAGCAAAGTCATGCCCGGGCCCCTCGCACCCTTGACAAATATCGCCCAACACTGCACCCGCTTCGACTGAAGCCAACTGATCTTTGTCCCCCAGGAGGATCAAACGTGAGGCTTCCGGTAATGCATCGAATAATTTCGTCATTAAAGCCACATCCACCATCGAGGCCTCATCCAGCACCAGTACATCCAATGCCAGGGGATGCTCCCGGTCATGGTGAAAACCTGTGCCCTGGCGACGTACGCCCAACAACCGATGCAGTGTAGTCGCACGCTCCGGAATCATTTCAAGGACATCGGGAGCCAGCGGCAGATGGCTTTTCGATGCCTGTATCGATCGCTGCAGCCGCGAAGCCGCCATACCGGTGGGTGCCGCCAGCGCAATGCGAAGTGATTCCCCTCCCGGCTGAGAACGCAGCAAAGCGAGGATTCTCACCACTGTGGAGGTCTTGCCGGTTCCTGGCCCCCCGGAGATCACAGCAAACCGATGCATCAGGGCGGTAGCGGATGCGACTTTCTGCCAGTCGATAGATACCTCGGAGGCATTATCGAAGAGATGCCCGATGTCGGTCGCAAGCTGTTTCTCGTCCATCCCTTCAACCAGTCCATCGGCTTTGCTGCGTATGGCCTGCCCAAGCCGCTGTTCATAATCCCAATAACGATGAAGATAGAGCCGGTCTGAGGTATCGAGAATCAAGGGCTGCCACTCGCCGGGCCTGCCTACCACACCGCTCTCCAGCAATAACCCACGCCATACTGCCAGTGATGGAATATCGACGACAATTGATGAAGCCTGAAATAGCTGCTGCCCTGCTTGACCCGGTAGAGAAAAACAGACATGACCTTCACCGGTAGCATGGCAGGTCAGGGCTGCAGCCAATGCCAAGGCTTCAGTGGGCCGGGGCGACTCCGCAAGAATGAACAAGGCAAAGTGGAGATCAAGATCGCTGATGAACTTGTGATCAAGCAGGCCACGCAACAAAGTTTCAGGAGACCTCACGACCGGCCTCCTTCATCAGATTGTCCAGTGCCAGGACGAATTCAAGTGAAGGTTTTTCCGCAACTACCCCGAATGCCGGGCCACGCTGAGGACGCATCCCCCGGAGAAAAAGATAGTAGACACCACCAAAGTGGCGTTCGTAATCATAGTCAGGCAGGCGAACCGCCAGATAGCGGTGCAGTGCCAATGTGTAGATGGTGTATTGCAAGGAATAGCTGTGCGCCACCATAGCGGCCTGCATTGCCGTTTGATGATAATCCTCGATCGAGCTACCCAGCCAGTTCGATTTATAATCAGCCAGATAGTAACGCCCACCCGCCTCGAAGATCAGATCGACGAAACCTTTCATGAAACCGTTGACCTTCCTGCCATCAACTCCTGCCAACCCCTCAACCATCGCTGGTGAATCACTGAATCGGTACTGATCGGCCAGCTGACGAATCGCACTCGGAGCAAGATGAGAGACCGAAAAGTGGAATTCCATCTCATTGATGCGCTGTGCAGGGGCGACTTTATCCAGACTCAATCCATCCAAATTAAGTGGCGTGGCTGTCAGATGCTTTAGCATCCCTTTGACTACCGGCAGCCAGCTCTCCTCAATGGCATGTAATCTCAGCTGTTGCCTGATCAGCAAATCCTCCGCCTCACCGCCAACCGCAGTGAAATCGAGTGTTTCAAGAATAGCGTGAAGACAGCTGCCAGGACCCGCGCCTCGAGGGAACCCGTGGATATCCTCACGCTTAGAAATTATCGGCAGGGGTAAATCCCGGACTGATTGGGCATCGTAGTCGGGTTGATCTTCCAGCTGCCCGGCGATGAGTGAGGAGAAGCTGGCCACCTTGCGAGTCACCTCAATTCTGCCCGTGAAATGGCGTGCCGTTCCCAACATAGGGGGCATGGCCAGGGGCATCTGTGATAACGGGGTTCGGGTCGGCAAGGTTTTCAGGACAATGCTGCCTTGTGATGCCTGCGCCAGTGCAGCTAAATCCTGTCCCAGCACTTCACTGTTCAAAGCCTTGGCACGCTGTTCCCATGCCTCAAGCAGAGACGCCTCGGAAGTCAGACTACCGCTGTGCAACAGCCAGGCAAGTGCCGACCGCTCACAGTTTTTTACCCGACCCCAGGGTAGATAACAGCGCTGTTTCGCCCTTGTCAGCGCAACGTAGAGCAGGCGCAGATTTTCCGCCAGCATCTCCTCTCTCTGATACAGCCGATCCAGAGCGAAGCGTATGGAACCAAGTTCCAATACGGCGCTGTACTCCGCCTGCGGGTCATGAAAGAGATAGGGCTTGTCGTCCACCCGGGTGTTGCTCTCATCCCACAAATAGGGACAGAAAACGATGTCATACTCCAGCCCCTTGCTGCCATGCAGGGTGGCGATCTGCACCAGATGACGATCACTCTCCAGTCGTAGCAGTCGCTCCTCGCTCTGATCGGCAGACTGGCACTGGCGGCTCAGCCACTTCACCAGCCCCTCCATACCAGGTCTGGCCGCACGTTCCTGCTGATGCAACAGTTCTAGCAGATGGTTGAGATTGGTCAGACGACGCTCGCCGTCCCGATAACCGAGCAATCGGTTTTCAATCGACTCCTCCATTACCAACTGACGAATCATCACGATGAATCCCCGGCGTTCCCAAGTCTTGTGGTATTCATAAAAGCGGGTAAAACACTCACCTAGGTCTCGATCATCCCGGTTGAGATCGTCGATACGATTCCCATCCCAGCCCATTAGTGGTGTGGCCAGTGCAGCACGCAGTAGATTTCCCCGCTGGGGTTCCAGCAGCGCCATCAACATCCGCTCCAGGGCTTCCGCCTCGTCGCTCCAGAAGACACTCTCCTGGCTGCTGCGTACGGCATTGATCCCTCGCTCACGCAGGGCTGAGGCAATGCGTTCCGCCTGTTGATGGGTCCGCACTAAAACGGCAAAATCTCCACCGCGCAGGGACTCACTGCCGATACGGGCGCCTTTAGAAAGTAAGCGAGTAATCTCTTCCGCAGCGGCTTCCGCCACCGACTGACGTACCTGCTCTATCTGGGTCTGCCGATCAAAAGGCAGCTGCCAGATCCACAAACCGGCACCCTCATCTCCACGCACCTTCAATTGATCCATCTTCCGTTGGACCGGCTTAACCGCTTGAAACCCAATCTGATCATAGTAAAAGGGATGAGACGGTTGGCTGAAGAGCGTATTCACCGCCTGCACCAGCCCAGGTGTCGACCGCCAATTTTTATCCAGACTGTGAATGGCGGAGACAGACGCCTGGCGGGTTCTCAGATAGGCAAAGATATCGGCGCCACGAAAACTATAGATTGCCTGTTTCGGATCACCGACGAGAAACAATGGCAGCTCACTTTTATGGTAGATATGGTGCAAGATCTCATACTGAATGGGATCGGTATCCTGGAACTCATCCACCAGGGCAGCCGGGTATCGTCTGCGCAGCAAGGCCGCCAAGCGATTGCCGTTTCTATGCAGCAGCGCCTGATGAAGCTGTAAAAGCAGATCGTCATAAGACCACTCGCCGGCAGCAGACTGTTGCTTCGGCAGCTCCTCCAGAAGATAGTCATGGAAGCGTTTCTGTAGCGCGACCATTGCCTGACCACCCGCCGCCACACACCGTTTTGCCTGCTGCAGATAGTCGGCAAATTGACCGAAGAAGGGGTGATCGGGAGAATTCTTCCCCGTCTTGACAGCAGCTGAGATAACTTCAGGTGTAAACCGGTCTGCTTTATCGAAGGCTGGGGTATAGGGGGAGGCATTGAGCCAGTCATCCATCTGCCTGCACCACCCGGCGACCCAGTTCGACCGATAGGCATTGCCCTTCAATACCTGGGAGTCGCTTAACAGTTCCCGGATAGTTTCACGCGTCTCTATCCAGAGATCACGCAGCTGACTTTGCTGACTGAGCGTCTCTGCCTCAAGCTTGTCGAGATCCTCAGGCCAGTCGGCAGCTCTTACCTGTAGGTAAGGCTTGCCATGCGCCAACCTAAAACGGGAGAGCAAGGCTTCCGGCGTGGCTATTTTTTGACGAAAAGCATCAAGGAAGCGTGCCGGCAGCTGCTCCATCTCACAGCGCCAGAAATCATCCGCGATCTGCTGCAGGCGCGCAGATTGGTCGGGAACCAATTCAACCTGGAATCCCTGCCCCGTCTCAAAGGCATGCTCAGTCAGAACACGCTGGCAGAAGCCATGAATGGTGAAGATGGATGCCTGATCAAATCCGGCGATAGCCAGATCGAGCTGTTTGCGGGTAGTCACTCTATCCGGCATCGCATCAATCAGAAAGGTAAGGCCGGGTTCCCCAGGAGCATCCTCTTCAAGCATCTGCCGGGTTGCTAGTAACCGCTGCCGGATTCGCCCTTTGAGTTCTGCCGTGGCCGCTTGAGTATAAGTCACCACCAGGATCTGTTCCGGCTCCAGCCCCTTCTCCAGCAGCAATCTCAGATAGAGGGTGGTAAGGGTGTATGTCTTGCCAGTACCAGCACTGGCCTCCACCAGATTGATCCCCTGTAAGCTGACCGATGAGATATCCATACCCATCATGTCCACTCCAGGTGATCCATCAAGGGCTGCAGTATCTCGATGGCATTCGATTCGAAGGATTGGGTAAAGAAACTCTCATCAGGCCAAAGCAAACGGTTATAGGGTTTTTGGGCATCACCGG
The DNA here is from genome assembly GCA_025656435.1 of Candidatus Thiodiazotropha sp. (ex Gloverina cf. vestifex). Lineage (GTDB taxonomy): Bacteria > Pseudomonadota > Gammaproteobacteria > Chromatiales > Chromatiaceae > Thiodiazotropha. Next base: position 9,137 of record JAHXHT010000048.1, read on the forward strand.
TCATGCCCCGATTGCCATACCACTTAGCCTGCGCACGATCCATGGCTTTCTCTTCATCACCCGATTTCAGCCCCTCAACGTAGGCCCAAGAGGTGGCTGGATAAAACCTCAATGGCCGATTGTAACCCTCCTGGTAGTGTCCGATCAGCATCTCAAGATAGTGTTGTGGGTCCTCCATGGGCCGGAAATGCCCTGCCCTGTTTCCCTCCAGTAATTGTGTCTGAAGTTCGACTGCTTTGGGTGCAATCAGATTGAGCGTCAGGTGGCGGATCCAATGGTTCAGCAACTGGTAGGGATAGAGGGTCTCTGTACTGTATGCCAGTAAGCCCCCATGGCTAACGCCCATAAGCCGTCCCGTCAGGCGAACCCCATCAAACTGATGATCGAGATCGAGCATGCTTGGCGCATCACCTTGCTGCAGTTGTTTCACGCGATCGGCTATAGATAATGCATGGGATAGCATGTGCTGAAAGTCAGCACGACCGGCTTGACCATGTGGCAGTGTGCCAGCGGCCTGGAAGCTGGCAAAGAGTGTCTCCACCATTTCTCCCTGTAATAGGGACTCCACCAGCCCACGTTCCAGATCGAGTCGTTCGAATCTCTCCAGGGCAAAGGGCTCTCTCTCATCCGGCAGGCTCTCAGCCGCCTCCAGGGCAAGCAATAACCGTTCACGCACGAATGACCTGGGTGGGTTGGTAAAGAATTGGATCAATGCCTGCAGTGAAACCTCTGCATCAGCCTCCCTCAATGGCAGAGGCATCCCCAGCAACGGCGCTAACTTGTTAGGCCCCTGACCCACCAACATTGCGGCTTCCCTCCGCTGTTGTGAAAAACTGAAAAGCTTGGACTCTTGTGAGAAATAGTCGGGGCTAAAAGGCTGTAAGGGATGCTGACAGGTAATCGTCTCAAGTCCCTTTTCCCCGACCATCAGAAGTAGCGTGTCGCGCAACTCGTCTACCACCACTGAGGGTGGCATGGATGAATTATCCCGCTGACTGCGACCCACATAACTGACATAAAAGTGGTCACGCGCCGAAATGAGGGTTTCGAGAAACAGGTAGCGATCATCCACACGGCGTGACCTGTCACCGAAGTGGAACTGCCTGTTCATCAGATCAAAATCCAGTGCCGGCTGCTGACGGGGAAATGCGCCGTCGTTCATACCAAGCAGGCAGATCACACGAAACGGCAGACTGCGCATGGGTGCGAGCGCACAGAAGCTGACCCCACCGCCAAGAAACCCACGACTATCAGGAGCTGCCAGCAGTGCCTGCAGGCGAAGCTGAATCAGATCCAGTGAGACCTCACCATCAAACCCGGCTTCCTGAGCCTCTATCACCAACTGATGAATGATTGTCCTGAGTCGTTCGGCATCGCCCAGGCTCTCCTCACCAGGCAAAAAGAACTGCTCCATCAGCGCGATCAGACGAACTTCCCAGTCACTCACAAACCGGCTCTCATGCAGTGTAGATTCGAGTCCGAACACCGCATTACAAAAAGACAATAAGCCACCCAGTTTTTCGGCTGCAGCACCTTCCACACTATCTAGCGGAAGCGTCCCATGCCAAAGCGAATCACTTTCGCCAGGCATAGCGTAGCCAAGCAATAACCGGCGCAGCCCTGCATGCCACGTATTGTTCGCATCCGGCGGCAGACCGTGCGCTGATTTACTCTTACCGTCCCGTCCCCAACGGATCGATGCCATTTGTATCCATTCAGTAATCGCATCCAGCGCTGTGCTGTCCAGAGCAAAACGGCATCGGACAGCGGGGTTCTCCAGCAGTGAGAGCATGGCGCCAACCCCGTAGCGTGATCCCGGTAACTGTAGAATCTCCAAAAATATCGTGGCCAGTGGGTTGGTCTGCTGAATACTGCGGTCACTGACTCGAAAAGGGATACCCGGCCGATCACCCGGTTCGCTGAAGACTGCCTCGATCAAGGGTGCATAACGGTCAATCTCCGGGGTCATAACCAGGATTTCCGAAGGGGAGAGATCAGGCATCTCCTCAAACATGGCCAACAGCTGATCGTAGAGTACCTCCACCTCACGCATGGGACTGTGACAGGCGTGAAAAGCGATGGAGTGATCCCATTGTGGTTCTGGTAACGGCGGTTCCAATTGCAGGATCTGGTTCTGTAATCGCTGTAAAAGTCCCTCACTCACTGCTGTTTCGAAGGATGTATCACTACCGGGGTCCAGCTCATTGATAGCAGCAAAAAAGTCTCTGCCCTGGCGCCCCAGACTGGCCAACAGCGGATGCCCCACCTCCAGATAAAGCTGCTCTACCTGGCTCTTCCTTTCCAGCCGTGCTTGTGTTTGTGGGGAAACAATCTCAGCCCAGTGCGCCTCACAGGGGTTCAGCAAGAAGAGATGAACATCAATGAATTCTGCCAGGCGATGGATAATTTCCAGGTATCCGGGAGAAAGGGTCGGCACACCAAAGATGAAGATCCGCGCCGGTAATTCCTGCAGTTCGGCGATAGTGTCCAGGTTGAAAAACTGCTGCTGCAGACTGACCCAGTGAACAGGCTCTTCTGCCACAAGCCGACGCCAGAGATCTGTCTGCCACTCATCACCGGGGAGCACTGCATGACCAGCTTCCCAAGCGAGCGTCCACTCTGGACGGTAGACAAGATATCGGTCATAGAGCGTGGCAAGCTGTTGTGCTAATTGAAAACGCTTTACCTCATCTCCGTCATTCAAATAGTCGGTAACCGGCTGGTAGATATCTGCTGCTTCCACCATCTTCAGCTGGCTATGGATACGCCAGGCCAACCGATTGGGCTGGTAGCGGTCAAGTGATGGCACATCAGGTAACAAAGCGTGAAATATCTGCCAGATGAATGCTGCCGGTAGTGGGAAGTGGAGATTGGCGCTGACCCCGAGGAGGCTGGCTGTCTCCAGGGAAAGCCAGCGTGCCATGCCGGGATGCTGTACCACAACAGTCTCGGGATCCAGCGGTCGTCCCACAGGTTGACTCAACAGCAATGAGAGCTGCTTTGCGAGTCGATCAAGTCGATTGGATTGGTGGAGGGTCAGCATGCTGAATGCATTCTAACCCGGATGGGACTCAAATCTTGAGTCTATGGAGTCATCTGTAAACAGATGCTCAGAATACGGTCCTGAGCGCCCTGGGTTACCAAACGATATTTATTTTGACTGATTCTGTTTGGTGCTTAACTTTGGCGATAGGACGACATCGATAATTTCATTCACCTTCTGAGGTACAGATTCAAGTATCTCCTCAATCACCTCGGGCTTCAGTCCCGAAATTTCCCAGGAGAAAGGATCAATCTGCTCACAGGTCTCTTCAAGGTCAGCCCCAGCCATTTCACCGACGTGATAGTGCCGATGCCATATGCATCAGTACAGACTCCACAAGCGTGTCGCTACCTCGTGAAAGATTTTGGGACATCCGAGTCCCCAAAATCGACTCGCCAACGCGACAGCCGTTATGCCCCGACCG
>JAHXHT010000049.1 GCA_025656435.1 Candidatus Thiodiazotropha sp. (ex Gloverina cf. vestifex)
ACAGTCACAATTACGGCCATACAACCGCGCCTACGCCTATCGGGGACTAATCGCCTCGGCTTTCAGCCTTCCATGGCGATCAGCGTATGTTCCCAGTTTCTGAGTGTCCAGGGATTGACACCCAATATTGGTGCAACATCTTTTTGCCTCAGGCCGCGCTTGAGTCTCATACGCTTTAGATGGTCTCCGAGCGTAACACAGCCTTCAAGCTCTGGATAACTCTTTGTTTTACTTGCTTTTAGTGTTATATGGCAAAAAGGCAACGCAAGGGTGCCCCTGTGGCTATCTCGGCGACGGCTCAGAGCGTTGCCGTTGTTCGATAGAACAGATCAAACGCTATCGCAACCGTATTTCCGGCCCGCTGCTCGACCGCATCGACATGCATGTCGAGGTACCCCGGCAACCCATCGACTTCGATGAAAGCGCCGCATCTGCTGAGGCCGAGTCCAGCCAGTCGGTCAGTCAACGCGTCGCGCTTGCCATAGAACGACAACACGCCCGCCAGCACAAACGCAACCAATCGCTCGATGTTAGGGAGCTGGAATGCCATGCACAAGCGGATCAACCCAGTCGTAATCTGCTACGTCAGGCCACCGAGCGGTTGGGCCTCTCCATGCGGGCCTATCATCGGATTATCAAGGTCTCACGCACTATCGCCGACCTCGAGGACAGCAGAGGAATCACGGCAAAGCACATCAGTGAGGCTATCGGCTACCGTCGACTGGATCGACGATGAGATAGTCAATCTATATGGGACACTGCACGAGGGCCTGTTAAACTCCCGCCCCATGTTGAGATTTGGCCACCTTGCCCTGCGACGCGGTAACCGCCAGCTCTTCAGCCAGGCCGATTTCACTCTGCATACCGGCTGGAAGGTCGGCATCACGGGAGGTAACGGCACCGGCAAGTCGAGTCTCTTCAGCCTGATCCTGGGTAATCTCCAGACCGACGAGGGCAATCTATTCCTACCTCCTAAGCTGGAGATCGCTCATGTGGCCCAGGAGACAGCAGCGTTGGAGCGCCCTGCCATCGAGTTCGTGATCGATGGAGACCAGGCATTACGACGCATCGAGGCTGACTTGGCAATTGCGCAAGCCGATGACGACGGCACCCGCCAGGCACAGCTACACGAGGCTCTACACCATGCCAATGGTTATACCGCTAAGGCCCGTGCCGGAGAACTCATGCACGGCCTTGGCTTTCTCAATAGGGACGAAGATCGTGCGGTGAACCACTTCTCAGGCGGCTGGCGCATGCGTCTCAATCTGGCCCAGGCATTGATGTGCCGCTCCGATCTGTTACTGCTCGACGAGCCCACCAATCATCTCGACCTCGACGCGGTGATTTGGCTGGAGGACTGGTTGCGCAACTATCCAGGCACGCTGCTGTTGATCTCCCATGATCGGGATTTTCTCGACCGTATTACGGACCACATCGTCCACCTTGAGCAGCAGTTGGCCACCCTCTATACCGGCAACTACGCCGGCTTCGAGCAGATCCGTGCTGCACGACTGGCCAATCAACAGGTGGAATACGAAAAGCAACAACGGGAAGTCGCACACATCCGCAGTTATGTCGATCGCTTTCGCGCCAAAGCAACCAAGGCTCGACAAGCCCAGAGCCGGCTGAAGGCACTGGAGCGGATGGAACTGATTGGCCCGGCGCATGTGGACTCCCCTTTCCATTTCGAATTTCTGGAACCAGCGAAAAATCCACACCCCTTGTTAAAGCTACAACAGGTCAGTGCTGGCTACGCCAACCAGCCCGTCATCGAACATATCAACTTCAACATCGAACCGGGTGATCGTATCGGCCTGCTGGGACCGAACGGGGCCGGCAAGTCCACACTGATAAAGTTACTCGCCGGTGAACTGCGTCCCCTCGGTGGCGATCACGAACCTGCACAAGATCTGCGGATCGGTTATTTTGCACAACATCAACTGGAGCAACTCGATCCGCAGGCCAATTGCCTGCTGCATCTGCAACGTCTAGACCCAAAAGCGAGCGAGCAATCCCTGCGCAACTTCCTTGGCGGGTTCGGCTTTCAGGGTGATCGGGTGCTGGAACCTGTGGCACCATTCTCCGGAGGCGAAAAGGCTCGTCTGGTACTCGCCCTGCTGGTCTACCAGCGTCCCAATCTGTTACTCCTTGATGAGCCTACCAACCACTTGGACCTGGAGATGCGTCACTCCGTCGGCCAGGCCTTACAAGCCTTCAGTGGCGCCATGGTCATCGTCTCCCATGACCGTCACCTGCTACGCATCACCACCGATGAGCTCTGGTTGGTACACGGTGGCAAGGTCACTGATTTTGACGGAGACTTGGATGACTACCCTACCTGGTTATTCAATCAGAGAAACAGTGCCCAGCAGAAAACGTCCGCCAGCCAAGGTGAACACACTGCCGCTTCGCGCAAGCAACGTAAACGTGAAGCTGCAGAACAGCGCCGCAGACTCCAGCCACTGACCAGAGAACTACAGAAGCTGGAACAACAGATATCCAAACTACAGCAACAACAGCAGGCCCTGGAAACACAGCTCTCAGATGCCCAACTCTATGAGGAATCACGGAAAGAAGATCTCAGACAACATCTATCGGATAAAGCGGCCCTGGATGGATCATTGGCTGATGCAGAAGAGAAGTGGCTCGCAATCAGTGAACAAATAGAGGCTGCACAATCGGAGGAAACGTACTAAAGTTGACCTCTCAGGAGCAGGGGCTATTCTCCGATCCTGTATTTAAGACTCCTTCGCGTGCCATTTTGGCCCGCGGCCTGGAGAAGCGCTTCCATAAACTTTAGTGCATTGGGTTTTTGGATAGCACAGTTTTTTCAATGCAGACGTTGAGAGTTGACGATGAATATCTATGTAGGAAACCTGCCCTGGAGCATTAGCGATAACGAGCTGCGAGACCTGTTCGCAGCATTCGGCGAGGTCTCCAGCGCCAATGTCATCATGGACAAGTTCTCCGGGCGTTCCAAAGGCTTCGGCTTCGTGGAGATGGCCAATAACGATGAAGCCGATGCGGCCATCAAGGCCTTGAACGAAAAAGAGGTGGACGGCCGTAACTTACGGGTTAACGAGGCCAAGCCCCGCGAAGACCGCCCAAACCGAAGACACTGAACTTACGGATACAATCACGCCGGCGAGGGAGCCTCTCGCAGCGTGATTGCTAGACGCTTGATGGCACTGAAGCCCGCGATGATGGTTTACGCTGAATTATGAAAGCACTTGCTTCACTGCTGCTCATTCTTGTAGCCGCTTTTCTCATCTGGCCCTATACCGCAGTCTACCGGCTGGATAAGGCGCTGGAGAAACATCACCGCCAGGCACTCGACGAGATGGTTGACATCCAGTCGGTACGCGACCAAATAAAACGCAAGCTCAATAAAAACCTTGAGAGTTCGATTGGTGACGTCTCCAACAGTTTCATCGATTGGCTGCAGGGCGGCATCCAGCAACTCGGCGCCAATGCCATTGATGAGATGGTCAATACCAGCTGGGTTGCGTCACAGCTTCGTTCTCACAACCGAAACCCGAACGATGGCGGTTTTGTTGATCAATTGACCTACGCCTTTTTCGACGGCCCAGACCGGATGCTGCTGCGCATCGGTGAACTGGACGAAAACCCCGTACATGCACATCTCAAACTGCAGGGCACCCAGTGGCGTATCACTGCCGTTTACAATTGAAATCAGTGACTATACAAGTCGGCTTGTTGCCGGGATCAAACACTAAAGATTTTCCCTCACCTGCCGCTCTGATCTGTTGAAGTACGACTGTTAACCAGTCTGCTAGGTATGCATAAACAAAGCGTGGCTATCGGCAGCCACATTGCTGTTACGGAGAGAATCGAACCATGGTTGATATCCATTTCAATCAAGCCCTCTACGAAGCCTGCCCTACCGGCATGCTAGCCATCGACAATGATATCTGTATCCGCTGGATCAACCCTGCCCTTGAGACGATGCTCAACCTGCAAGGTAACGAGTTGATCGGGAAAGACAAAACAACACTACCCGAGAGCCTGCACGCCCTGTTTGACGAAACCGACATCCTCCACCTCTCACTCAACGACGAAGGCGAACGCTGGCTCTATCGTGAGGTCAAGGAGGTCACGGACGGCACAGATATGCCTTTACGGCTGCATTTCTACCAAGACATCAGTCCGCAGGTACTTGCCGAGAAGGAGAACGACCAATTACGCAAAAAGGTCGATGACCTGACCATCACCGACCCACTTACCGGCATGGCAAATCGCAAAGCCACACTGCAGGCCATAGCCGCGCAGGTGACACGCACCCGTCGTTACGGCAATCCACTGACCCTCGGCGCCATGCGCCTGAACCACCCGGATATGCCCGACACCCCTTTGCCGGATATCTCGGTTCTATCCCTCGCCCACTATTTACGTGAGCGATTACGCTGGGCTGATATCATCGGACGATACGAAAGCGAGCTGTTTCTGCTACTTATGCCTGAAACCGATCGTGAAGATGCAGAAAACCTCTTGCAGCAGATCATTCAGGAGTGTCAAGAAGGCGCATTGTCTGAATTGGATGGAAACCCAGCCCCCGAGCTGGCCATCGGCGTTGCCACCTGGGAGAAGGGTGATGATCCTCAACGATTGATACAGCGCACCCTCGAAGACCTGTAAGACGGGCCTAAGGCGATGCCTGCCACAAAACGCATCAGTTTTGACGAAGGCATCAGCCGCAAGGACCTGAATACCATCCGTCAACGTTTCCAGCGCCTGCATCGGGAGCGATTGAGGCGGATCAGAGATGAGTTGCGCCCCAGTCAGCAGGAGTTCATTGACCTGCTGCCGCTGCTATTTCACATCAACCACCCGATGCTGCCCGGATTTGTCAGTAGCGACACCCCCATTGGCATCCCCGACTACAGTCCCAGCCAACAGGCTTTGGATGTAGCAAAGAAACTGAGCCGCAGTTTCGCCTATAAAAAGCGCGCGCAACGTCTCTACCACATCCACGGGGTCTATCTGATGGGCAGTACCGGCACCATCGGCCAGTCATCCAGCAGCGATTTCGATCTTTGGCTCTGTCACGATCCCGCACTCTCCGATAGTCAACGGGAGCATCTGCAAAAAAAGATCATACTGATTGAAAAGAGTGCTGCTGAGCTCGAGCTTGAACTACACATTTTCCTCATCAATCCCGTGCGTTTCCGCCAGGGCAAAAAGTCAAAATTGTCACGAGAAAGCAGCGGCAGTACACAACACAGTCTGTTGCTTGAAGAGTTCTATCGCAGTGCCGTACTTCTCGCCGGTCGTTACCCCCTATGGTGGCTGGTACCACCAGACCATGAGGAGGTCTATCAGGAATACGCCGACAGCCTGCTGTTTCACCGCTTCGTCAAGGCCAGGGACGTTATCGATCTGGGTGGACTCGACAATGTGCCGGCTCACGAATTTTTCGGCGCCGCACTTTGGCAACTCTACAAGGGCATCGACTCACCCTATAAATCAATCCTCAAGATCTTCCTCATGGAGGCCTACAGTCGGGACTACCCCTCACCCCGCTGGCTGGCCCAGCAGGCGAAAGAGGCGATTTATGGCGGTGAAAAGGACATCGATAAGCTCGACGCCTACATCCTGCTCTATCAACGGGTTGAAGAGTATCTTAAGCAGAGTCACGATAAAGACCGTCTGGAACTCGCCCGCCGCTGCCTCTATTTCAAAGTGGGCGAGCACCTCAGCCACACTCGGCAACATGACAACTGGCGCATCCAGGCTATGCTCGACCTGACGCGTCAATGGGGCTGGGGACAGACCCAGCTGCAGATGATGGATACCCGCTCAGAGTGGAAAATCGACCGGGTGATCCGTGAACGCAATGCCTTGGTCGGCGTACTGACCCGCAGTTACCGGTTGCTGACCGACTTTGCCCGCAAGTATGCCCAGACAAGCCACATCGACCCACAGGAGCTCAACCTGTTGGGACGCAAGCTTTATACTGCACTCGATCATCGACCCGGCAAGATCGATCACATCAACCCTGGGATTTCACGCAACTTCTCGGAGCCCCAGCTTTCGCTACACTTTCGCCCAACCCGAGACGACAGTCTTGCCTGGATGCTCTATCGCGGCAAACTCGATGAGGAGGCGTTGATCGATCAGCGTCCGATCAAGATCTCCACCAACCTGATGGAGATTGTTGTCTGGAGCCATGTGAATCAGGTTTGGGGTGGTGACAGTCTGATCGCACTCTATCCGGGTGAAACTGAACTGACCCACAACGAGTTGCTCTCACTGCACAACAGCATCGGGCAGCTGTTTCCTCACCGGATGCCAGCTTCTGCCGGCATGCAAGCATTGGCCAAACCCGCTTCTGCCACCTTGATGGCCATGTTCATCAATATCGGCACAGATCCCTTGGAGCACAGGGTAAACAGCTCACCAGCAAGCGGCACGATCCGCTCAGCTTTGCCGCCACCCGCGCCAATCTTGCCATTCATCACGAGATGGTATTGCAAACCAGCTGGGGCGAGTTGTTGATTAATCGCCATGAGGGACCTGAGGGCCTGCTCGACTCTCTCTGCAATCTGCTCAATTTACAACCCGCTGCTGATCAGACTGATACCCGGTTGCGAGCCTACAGCTTCTCAAGCGTTCGCGGCGGACAGATTGCAAATCGGATTACCGATCTTTTTGGACATATCATTCAACGCTTTCACAGTGGCGAACTGAATCACGGTCGTTACGCCTTCCGCATGGGTACGGAATTTTTTGTCGTTCAGCAAGAGGAGAAGAGCCGCTACTCATGGCGCAGCCTGGAATCTTTCGAGAGCTTGCTGGAAGAGTTACAACAGCCGCAGCGGGTCTATCGTGCACTGGAATTTGACCCGGAGATCATGGCAAAGAGCCCCTATCCCGTCATCTTCAAGGGCAGTAAACCCAGTGTCATCCAACTCTTCTTCAAGACCGGCGCACAACAGGCCGAGATCTATATACTTGACGAACAGGGTGCACTCTTCAGTCAGACGCTGGCCGCTGACAACCCACGTTTTCTGATGCTACAGCAGCGCCGTTTCCTCAACAGTCTGCAACAACGGCATAATCTCTTGCCGGGGGATACCGGTAATCTCCTGGCAGAACCCGAGTTCTATGAGTTGATTAAGCTGCGTAGTGGAGAGTACCGCTGTGAAAGGCGCCGTGTGCCTTTGGTGCGTGCTGACGACTACATGGAGCTGACCCTGGTCAGCGATACTGCGCAGGCCAATGGTCGGCCGGTCTCTCTCATTTGTGGCGACAGGGCGTTCACTCACCTGGAGTATGGCAACGAACTGTATAGCGCCACCGCCGATTACATCCACTCTCTGCGCCATGGGGATGAGCGTTACCCAATCTATCTCACCTCCCTACGGCTTAGCAGCTTCCAACCGATTGAACCGCCGACCACAGTGGGATTGCTGGAACTCAAACGCCGCGTGGAAGAAAGACTGAACGCATTCTCATAACATTTTTTTGATAGATTCTGCCGGCTGACCTACTCACGATCTACCGTTATACTGCGAACCTAGTCATCACCTAGGGATTCGCACATGTATTGCTGGCCTCGCACCCTGCTCTGGCTCCTCATCGCCGGACTCGGCATACTCAATCTACTCAGCGCCTGCGGCCAGAAAGGCCCACTGTTCCTACCACCCGCTGATGAGGCAGAACAAACCGAACAGCAAAACAAATGAAACTCAGTTTCACCAAAATGCACGGTCTCGGTAACGACTTTGTCGTCATTGATGCCATCCACCAGAACATCGCCCTGACTGATGATCAATATCGTCACATCGCAGACCGGCGTTTCGGTGTCGGTTGCGATCAGATCCTGCTGGTGGAATCCCCCAAACTGCCGGACACCGATTTTCACTACCGCATCATCAATGCCGATGGATCCGAGGTGGAGGCCTGCGGGAATGGCGCCCGTTGCTTTGCCCGATTTGTGCGCGAGAAAGACCTGTCAAACGAGACAACAATCTCCGTCGGCACCCTTGCCGGGCCCATCACCCTCAAGCACCTGAAGGATGGCTTGGTCGAAGTTGATATGGGCGTGCCGGTAATGGAACCTGAACGAATTCCCTTTATCGCCCCAGAAAGATCTCTCACCTACCCTCTCGAGATTGACGGCGTGACCCACGAAATCAGTGCAATCTCCATGGGGAATCCTCATGCGGTCTTGCGGGTACCGGATGTAACTGATGCGCCCGTCGAGCAACTAGGTCCGATAATCGAACGGCATGAGCGTTTCCCTCAGCGCGTAAACGCAGGGTTCATGCAGATCGACAACCCCAGTGAGATACACCTGCGGGTTTTCGAACGCGGCACGGGCGAAACTCTCGCCTGCGGCACCGGCGCCTGCGCTGCAGTAGTCGCCGGTGTTCTGCTCGGTCAGCTCAATTCCGTAGTGCAGGTACACCTACCCGGCGGCGATCTTGTGATAGAGTGGCCTGCAGAAGATCATTCTGTACTGATGAGCGGTGAGGCAGACACCGTATACGAGGGAATCATCGAGCTATGACCCAGAAAGCCCCAAGTGAAAACAGCCCATCCGACGATTTTGAGAGCCAGGTGTCTGACTTTCTGACGGAACACCCCGATTTTTTCATACGCCATCCGCAAATTCTCGGAGAGATTGAAATCCCGCATGAGAGCGGTACAGCTGTTTCACTGATCGAACGTCAGGTGGAGTCTCTGCGCAAACAATTGAAAGAGACCCGTCATCAACTTGACGAGGTGACGGAGGTGGCCCGCCACAATCACTCCCTGCAGGAGCGCATGCATCACCTGACGCTGGAACTGATCGATGCCGCTACTTTCGACGAGGTGTTGAATGCCCTTGAGGATGAGCTGCATGATGATTTCAAGGCCGATGCCATGGAACTGCGGCTGTTCTCATCCAGCCATATTGATGAACATCTGGAAGAGACCCTGAATGACCAGGCTGACACCTTCCAGCAATTCTTCAGCCAAAACGCACCAATCTGCGGTCAGCTCGACCCTGAGCAACTGAACTATATCTTCGGTGCTGAGAGCGACCTCATCAACTCCACCGCACTGATTCCTCTGAAAAGCGAAGGCGTATTGGGCATGCTCGCCATCGGCAGTGCAGACCCCAAACGTTTTGCACCTCACCATGGCACCGAGTTTCTCACCCGACTGGGAGAGATCATCAGCCGAACCCTGCAGGCGGTCTCCCTGCCGGGGATCTAAACCACGCGGGTACCCCATGCCCCCCAAAGCAAGCCAAATCACTACAAGAATGGGTGACATGCTTTCTTGCACACCTGCGGAATGAGAGACGCCTCTCCCCACACACCCTCGAGAGTTACGGCCGTGATCTCAAGGCCCTCCTGCAATGGCTCGAGACCATGGAGATCTGTGACTGGCGAAAGCTGACGCAGCACCAGGTACGTCACTACCTGGCAGAGAGGCACCGGCAGGGTCGCTCACCCAAAAGCCTGCACCGGGAATTATCGAGTCTACGCAGTCTCTATCGTTATCTGTTGCGCGAAGGTGAAGCTGATGCCAATCCTGCACTGGGCGTTCGTGCGCCCAAGGTGAGACGGACACTTCCGACTACCCTGGATGCAGACCAGCTCGGTAAGATTCTGGACTTCCATGACGACTCACCAGTAGGATTAAGAGACAAAGCGATCATGGAACTCTTCTACTCATCCGGTCTTCGCCTGGCCGAACTGGTAAGCCTCAATCTCGGTGAGGTCGACCTGAAAGAGCAGATGGTGGAAGTCACCGGCAAGGGTGCTAAGACACGCCGTGTTCCTGTCGGCAAGCAGGCCAGACAGGCTATTGAGCGCTGGCTTGCTGTACGGAAAACCATGGTGTTATCCAACGAAACAGCTCTCTTTGTTGATGTGCGTGGTAGACGCATCAGCAGAAGCATGGTGCAGAAACAACTACATCAGCGATCAATAGAACAAGGCGCACCTCGGAACATCCATCCCCATCTACTGCGCCACTCCTTTGCCAGCCATCTGCTGGAATCTTCAGGTGACCTGCGTGCGGTACAGGAACTATTGGGGCATGCCAATATCAGCACCACACAGATCTATACGCATCTCGATTTTCAACATTTGGCCGAGGTCTATGACAAGGCACATCCCAGGGCTAAGAAGAAGCGGAAATAAGACTGTTTTGTTAAGCCCGTAGGTTGAGCCTCTTTCGTCGGCCCAACCTAGATCGTAATGGCATTCATTGCGTAGAAAAGTCACACAGTCGTTTGCCCCATCCGCGCTGAGATCTCCTGGAAGAATTCAATGAAACGCATCTGGTAGGCACGCAGGTACTTGTCCTTACGATAGCCAATCTTTGTCACCTCCCACGGGAAGAGATGGTTCAGATCCCGCATTGCCAGATCGGTATCCTTCTCTCGCTCATAGGCCAGGTCGGCGATAATGCCGGTACCCATACCTTCTCGCACATAGGTCTTGATCACATCGGTGTCGGTGGCGCTCAACACCACATGAGGATTGAGATCCTCCTTACCGAAGGTTTCATTAAGATGGCCACGTCCAGTGAAACCGGCCACATAGGTAATAATCGGATAACGGCACAAGGCTTTCAGTGTTACCCGCTTCTGTGCCAACACGGGATGTGCCTTCGGTGCGATCAGACAACGGTTCCAACGGTTACAGGGGATCGCCAACAGCGCTGGGTGCTCACCCAATGCTTCTGTGCAGATTGCGAAATCGACCTTGTTCTCCTTCGCCATATCGACCAGTTGCCTGGGGGTACCTTCAAGCATTTGCAACTCAACTGCGGGATAGGCCTCGCTGAAGTGCCGCACGATCGGCGGCAACACATAACGCGCTTGGGTGTGTGTGGTGCCGATACGCAGAATCCCCTTCTCCTCTGAGACATGCTCCTGACCTACAGCCAGGATGTTCGAGGTGTCGGTGAGGATATTGCGTGCATAGTGCAACACCCGTTCACCGGATTCGGTCAGTCCGGTAAGGCGTTTGCCATTGCGCCGAAAGAGCCGGGTACCCAACTCTTGCTCCAACTGTTTGAGGTGTTGAGAGACCGTTGGCTGTACCAGATGGAGCTTTTGTGCCGCCCGGCTGACACTAAAGCCATTTTCCGCCAGCGCGATGAGGGAGTTGAGTTGCCTGAGTTCCATATAATGAATAATTATAAATAAACAATATTAATTATTTTACATGATTAATGGCAGTTCCCATACTTCACCCTCGTGAAAGTCTCTACAAGCCACTTTCACCCCACAGAGCCCAAAAAACAGAGAAGGCTCATGGGATGCAGCATAAATAGTATCGCCGGCCCTTCCGGTGACAAGAACAAGCACGCAATACCTTTTGTTCAAGCGGACTTACCCGTCCGTGACGATCTCCCATTGGCTCACAAGGCCAAGGGCTTTTAATACAGAAAGGAGAAATGACCCATGTTTCAGATCCGCATCCACGGACGCGGTGGCCAGGGCGTAGTCTCAGCCGCCGAAATGTTGTCCGTCGCCGCCTTCCTCGAAGGCAAACATGCCCAAGCAGTGCCGAGTTTCGGCTCCGAACGAATGGGCGCCCCAGTGGTGGCCTTCTGTCGTATCGATAACCAGACAATCCGATTGCGCGAACCGGTACTGGAACCAGATATTCTGGTTATCCAGGACCCAACCCTGTTCAATGCCATCGACGTCTTCAACGGCCTTACTGATACTGGCTATCTGCTCATCAACACCAGTAAGAGCATCGAAGCACTCGGCATCGAAAATGCCATCGAGCATCTGCCCAAGGGCCATGTCTGCACCGTACCGGCCACCGATATCGCTCTGACTCATGTCAAGCGGCCGGTCCCCAACGCGGTCCTACTCGGCGCCCTCTCGGCAGTCACTGACGTAATCAAGATCGACTCAGTGATCGAGGCAATCGAAACCAAATTCCCCGGCAAGGTCGGCCAGGCCAACATCACTGCGGCCAAAGCGGCCTATGAAACGGCACAAACACCCACGCTGAAGGAGGCCGCTCATGCTTAAGCAGATAGAAGGCTCACACGGTATCGCGGGAGCGGTGGCTCTCTGCCGCCCTGAAATCATCTGCGCCTATCCCATCACACCCCAGACCCACATCGTGGAAGATCTGGGGGCCATGGTGAAAAGCGGCAACCTGGAAAAATGTGAATTCATCAACGTGGAATCAGAGTTTGCCGCCCTTTCGGTGGCTATAGGCTCCTCTGCTGCCGGCGCCCGCTCCTACACCGCCACCGCCAGTCAAGGGCTGCTCTATATGGCTGAGGCGGTGTATAACGCCTCAGGTCTGGGACTGCCCATTGTGATGACGGTCGGCAACCGGGCCATCGGCGCACCGATCAACATCTGGAACGATCAGTCGGACTCCATGTCCATGCGGGATGCCGGCTGGATCCAGCTTTTTGCCGAGACCAACCAGGAGGCTCTGGACCTTCACATCCAGGCCTTCCGCATCGCCGAGACCCTAAGGAAGCTCTGAACGAATCGTTTGTCAGCGAACGTTTCCTCTCGCTTGCTTCAAAACTGCCATGAGCGAAGAAAAACAGCGCATT
>JAHXHT010000050.1 GCA_025656435.1 Candidatus Thiodiazotropha sp. (ex Gloverina cf. vestifex)
GTTGTTTGCTTCATGGGGTCTATATAATGATTGGCCTAGAATGTGCACCATTATCCCTCAATCGATGGATTCGTTCAGAGCTTCCCTAACTCAGGCAGCGCCCCAAACTGATGAATTTAATTCCCTACGGGGCGATGCCGGGCCAGGCCCGGTAACTCACCACTCAGTCCCATGGCTCGACGCACCATCAGATGTTTCAGCGGCCCCGATCGATCCGCTAATGTGAGCCCCAGGTTTCTGATCTGTTGAAGTGGCGGGATTTCGTTACTGAAGGTTCGCTTGAAGGCATCCATGGCTGTCAGCATGCCCATATTGGCGCCCTTGCGTGTCCGTTCATAACGGCGCAGGGTGGCAAAGGCACCGATGGATCGACCTATCGATTTCGCATCGATCAGGGTTTCCGCCAGAGTAGCAGCATCGAGAAAGCCCAGATTGACGCCCTGCCCCGCCAGAGGATGTATGGCATGTGCCGCATCACCGATCAGTGCAAGTCCCGGGCGAATATAGGTCTCTGCGTGTCCCAAGCGCAATGGGAAGACACCTCTGGGACCCACAGCATTGATCTCACCAAGCATATGGTCACTCGCCAGCGTCAGCGCATGACAGAATGACTTATCATCCATCGCCATCAACGCCTCCGCCTCTTGTGGGGAGGTGGACCAGACAATGGAACAACGTCCGTCATCGATAGGGAGAAAAGCCAGCGGACCGGTCTTCATAAATCTTTGCCGAGCCGTGTAGGCGTGATGTTGTTGCGGTGTGATGGTTGCGACAACGGCATGTTGATCGTAATCCCATCCTTTGGTACCGATACCGGCCATCTCCCGGATCTGTGAATTTCTGCCATCTGCGGCGACAATCAATTGGGCTTGTAGATGCGTGCCGTCATCCAATATCACCCCGGGTTTATCATCCAACAACAATTGGGTAACCCTGGCTGGACAACGCAAGGTCACTCCCTGCAGAGACTCCAATCGCTGCCACAAGGTCAGCTGAGTCACACGGTTTTCGATAATATGCCCCAGATTGACCTCACCGAGTTCCGCTGCACTGAAGTGGATGCGCCCGCTACCGCCAGCATCCCAGACCTCCATGTCTGTGTATGGGCTGACTCGCAGTGCTTGCATCTGCTCCCACACACCAAGATTTTCCAACACGCATTGAGAGGCACGCGTCAAGGCAGAGACCCGTAGATCGACTTCATCTTTTGGCCAGCTTTGTTGTGGCTCTCTCATCTCAAGCACACAAACGTTAAAGCCCGCCTCAGCCGTAGCGCAGGCCAGCGCACTACCCACCATGCCGCCTCCGACGACGATGATATCGAATTGTTCGGGTGTGGTTTCCCGATCAGTCAAGTGAGACGCCTCGTGCGAGTCGCGGCAGACGCCCATTGACACCCATAAACTGCCTCGCAACCAAATGTTTCAAACTCGGCAAACTGTCCAAACCAAGCAGACCGATGTTACGCGCCATTCTGAGCGGCCCCAGGGGGTTGGCAAACAATCGGGCCAGACTGTCGGTAATCAAGGCAACGGCTTGCTGATCCCGTTGCCGCCATTTTTCATAACTTTCAAGTAACGACCGCTCTCCCGGATCTTGCTTCGAAACCGCCGCATCGCTTAATAGATCCGCCAACACAGCCACATCGCGCAGCCCCAGATTGAAACCCTGTCCGGTGACAGGATGTATGGTATGTGCGGCATTACCAACCAACGCCACCCTATTGCTGATCTGTTCCGTGGCCTGTCTGAGTCGCAACGGATAGGAGACACGCTTTCCTATACTCTCCATCCGACCCAGGCGATAACCAAACCGGTCTTGCAGATGATTGAGAAATGCCTGATCGGAGAGGGACATCAGGCCATCGACCTGATCATCCCTGGCTGTCCAAACCATCGAGACTCTGCCTTCGGTCATTGGCAGCATCGCCAAGGGGCCACTGTCGGTAAAACGTTCGTACGCCATACCCTCGTGTGGTTTTGCTGTTGTCAGATTAGCAATGATGGCGGTCTGGCCATAAGCCTGCTCCTTCAGTGGGATGGACAACATTGTTCTGACTTGAGAATCGCCCCCATCTGCTGCCACCAGCAGCTTCGTGTTGATTTCTTGAATATCACCATCCACTTCTAACGACACATCCACTCTGTCACCGTTCACCGTAAAGTGCCGCAACTTTGCAGGGCAGATAAACTCGACATCAGGAAGATCTGCCAGGTCCTTCTGCAGTACTTCACCCATAGCACGGGCAGTGGCGACATAACCCAAGGCGTCAACGCCCTCTTCATGACGATCGAGATGGGTAAAGCCGAAATGTCCACGATCAGAGATATGGATACGACAGATAGGCTCGGCAGATTTTGCCATTTCTCCCCACACGCCTATCGCCTGCAGGATCTTACGGCTTCCCCAGGAGAGCGCGATCACCCGATCATCAAAACTTGGTTGCACATTGGATGCGAGGGAAAAGGCCTCCACTATCCCAATGCGGAGCCCCTGGCCGCTTACCGCACGAGCAAGACTCGCACCGACCATGCCGCCACCGATGATCAGCAGATCGAATTCAGCCGACATGGGTGACCGCCATGATCGCCTCAATCTCATCAACCGTCTTCGGGGCATCTTTAGAGAGCACCTCGTTACCCTCTTTGGTCACAAGTACATCGTCTTCGATGCGAATACCGATATTCCACCATTTCTTTGCCACCCCCTTAGTACCCGCCGGCACATAGAGCCCGGGCTCGATAGTCAACACCATACCGGGTTCAAGTAGACGCCATGCGCCATCGACCTTGTAATCACCCACGTCATGCACATCCATACCCAGCCAATGTCCCGTACGATGTGGAAAGAAGGTTTTGTACTTCTCATCCTTGATCAATTTCGAGAGGGTGCCTTTTAGAAGGCCCAGCTTGATCAAACCACGGGTAACGGTACGAACCGCTGCATCATGGGGATCATTCCAATGGCTACCTGGCTTCACTTTTGCAATGGCTGCCAGTTGCGCCGCCAACACCAGTTCGTAGAGTTGCCGTTGTGGCTCGCTGAAGCTGCCGTTGACCGGGTAGGTCCGGGTAATGTCGGAAGCATAGTATTCATACTCACAACCGGCATCGATAAGCAGCATTTGTTTATCTTGTATCTGATCCTGATTATCAATGTAGTGAAGCGTACAAGCATTGGTGCCAGCACCAACAATAGGGGGATAGGCTTGTGATTTGCCGCCTTGATGCGCACACTCGCGCACAAATAGCGCTTCCAGTTGGTACTCCCAAACACCGAGCTTGCAGGTCTGCATGACTTGCTTGTGAGCAGATGAAGAGATTCGAGCGGCTTTTCGCATGATTTTGAGTTCAGAGCGACTCTTGAACAATCGCATCTCATGCAGATAGTGATCCAGTGCAATGATCTCTATCGGCCCCTGCGATCCGCTACGGGATTCACACCGGATATGATTGATCCACTCAGGCAGGCGTTTGTCCAGATCAGGATTACAACCCATGGCAAAGTAGACACGCTCACACTGTTCCAACATGCCGGGCAGGATGTCATCCAGATCCCCTATCGGAAAGGAATCGTCTGCATCATATATCTCACAGGCACCCTCTTGACCCGCACGTGCGCCGTCCCACTGCCCTTTATGCGGATCACGTTCCCGGTTGAACAGGATATATTCCGCATGCTTGCGGCCGGGGATGAGTACACAGACCGCTTCTGGTTCGGGAAAGCCTGTGAGGTAATAGAAGTCACTATCAGGACGATACGGAAAATGCACGTCCCGGTTACGTATATGAAGTGGCGCAGTAGGCAGGATTGCAATGCTGCCCGGCCCCATCATGCGCATCAATTCACGCCGACGCCGTCTGTACTCACTTGCCACCATCGTGTCGTTATCCTATGTTTTTTTATGATCTTCGCGGCTTTCCGCCAACTCTTCCCATATCAGTATGGTTGCTACTCGCAGAAACTCCTGAAGTTCCATATAGGCGGCCTCGAAACTCTCATCATCTTCTAGGGCATCCAGGTCCAAACGGGTAAATTCAGATATATCGTTCAGTGCTTCCCTGGCGTCACCTACGAATTGTTGTTCAGCAACACCCGCCAAACCCAGACCATAGAGATAACCTTCACACCACTTCACCAGCGCCTGTCCGCGTTCTTGCAAGGGTGTATCATCGTCTGGTAACAACAAGACAAATTCGAGTGCATCATCTGCCACTTGATGGCGGCTCACGAGATAGAGTTGACCCAGCATCTGGCGAGCCTCGCGGACCAACAGATCGTTCGAAGGCCTATCGGCAAACAGTCCTTCTATCCACTCCACATGCGCTTGGGATGCGCCTGCGCAAATGAGACCACAGACCGATCCATGGGTTTCACTAGCCCCCAGATCCAGTCCAATCGACTCCAATGCCTGGTCGAAGCGATGGTATTCAGGCATAACAGGGCTATCATTCATGCAATTTTCCGCGAATTCTCCTATGATTAGACGCGAATCATAACATGCAGTTGTAGAGATTGACCCACCACATCCAGCCCACTATATTGAAGCCCATGATTGATAAAGAGAAAGCGGACGGCGCCGACCACGATCTGCGCAAACTGGAGCAGCGTGTAGAAGAGTTGATCCACGCCTACTCCTATCTGAAAGACGAAAATAAATCGCTACGTGCCCGTCAGGACTCCCTGGTAGCAGAAAGAGCCACTCTGATCGAAAAGACAGAACTGGCCAGAACCCGGGTCGAAGCTATGATTACCCGCCTAAAATCCATGGAAACAACCCAGTGAGCAGTAATCAGTTACCTGTCACGATCAATATTCTGGACAAAGAGTACCGCATCTCCTGCCTGCCAGAGGAACGGGAATCCTTAATTCAGGCCGCCGCCTTTATCGACGGCCAGATGCAGGAGATAAGACAGGCCGGGCGCGTTATCGGTACTGAACGCATTGCTGTGATGGCCGCACTTAACATCGCTAATGACCTGCTCTCCAACCAAAAGAGCAAAGACGACACCACCCAAACCATCAGCCGTCGCATCCAAAATCTTCAGGAAAAAATCGAAATTGCCCTGAACTCGACCAATCAACTGGAACTTTAAGTCAATTCGGTTTAGCCTAGAGGCATGACATCCCCTGCGGTGTTCGTTTGCAGCCCGGGTATTTTCTTGAGCCTAATTCCTACCCTGGGGTCATAATGAAAGCGCCGGTGTGCATGTCCGCTCTCATGCGGAAAGCCTGAAGCGCCTCTGTTGACCCCACTTGAACCGACTGGTTCAAGAACAAAGGTCAGCGACGGCACAGGTGGGGGATGTCACTCCACTACCCTTATCCCACCCGCCTATGCAACTATCGCAACTTCGACAAGAGATGCGCGCCAAACGGCAACAGCTGACGACACATCAGCTGAGGCAGCATAGCCAACAGCTCCTGCACCTCACCAGCAACTACAAGCCTTTCAGACATAGCAGGCAAATAGCTTTTTACTTTGCATCTCGAGGTGAAATAGATCCTGCACCACTCATGAAACTGGCCATGCAAGCAGGCAAGCTCACGTATCTACCTGTACTAAGAAAAGGTCCAGAAAATGGATTGTGGTTCACGCCTTATCATAACGGCGATAGATTAATCAGGAATCGATTCGGCATCCCCGAACCCAAACAACGCCATGGGCGACAGGTGATGCCGTGGGCGCTTGACGCTGTCTTCGTTCCCCTCGTTGCATTTGACGGAACAGGCAACCGATTGGGTATGGGTGGTGGATATTACGACCGAACCTTTGCCTATCAAAAACAACGCAAGCACTGGAAAGGCCCCAAACTGATAGGTCTTGCTCATGACTTTCAATGCGTAGACAGCTTACCCAATCAACCCTGGGATATACCGCTTGATGCAGTGATCACCGAAGCACAAATCTATACGTTTCAGAAGACAGACTGCTAAACACATCACGCTTGATAACCATCCTTCATGCATTTATGTACAAAAATGCACTTACGTTCAACATTACACAAGCAACAAATTGAAATAATTAGCAAAAGATCGCTTTCATTTCTGAATTTTTTTTAAAGCTGAATTATACTCTGTTCATCTAATGGGTAGATGTCTCGGGAGGACAGTTCCAATGGCTAAGAAAAAGGCCGCCAAAAAGAAGGCAGCAGTTAAGCGTTCAACAACCACCAGAAAGGTCACCACACGAAAGAAGGCGACAACCAAACGTAAGGTAGCACCGAAGAAAAAGGTTACCAAAAAGAAGGCGGCAACAAAGAAGAAAGCCACAGCCAAAAAGAGAGTGGCAAAGAAAAAGGCTACAACGAAAAAGAGAGTCGCTAAAAAGAAGGTAGCGAAAAAGAAAGTAACTAAGAAAAGGGCTGCAAAGAAGAAGGCAGCCAAGAAAAAAGTGGCGAAGAAAAAGGCCACTACGAAAAAGAGAGTTGCCAAAAAGAAAGCGGCACCTAGAAAGAAGGTTGCAAAGAAGCGACCGGCCCGTCCCAGGAAAGTGACACCTAGGAAAAAGAGATAAACCTGATAATCAGGTACATCTAAAGCAAAAACCCCGCACTGCGGGGTTTTTTATTTGTCACAGATTAGCGATCTCACTTCACACTATCTACACCGGCAAATAGTTGGTACGCCGGGTTGTCAGTCTCCTCCCAGAAGGGGTAGTCGAGCTTCTTCAACACCTGCCTGAATGCAGTTTTTTGCTCAGGCGGCACCTGGATACCCATCAAGACACGGCCATAGGCTGCACCATGGTTGCGATAATGGAAGAGGCTGATATTCCAGGACTTTCCTAACTGACTAAGAAAATAAAACAGGGCTCCAGGACGCTCTGGAAACTCAAATCTAACCAGGTTTTCATTCTCCACGCCCCTGGCATGACCACCTACCATATAACGGATATGCAGTTTTGCTGTTTCATTGTCTGTCATATCCACAATGGAGTAACCTTTCTCAACGAAACGAGAGAAGAGTGACTCCCGTTCCTCGTCGCCACCGCTCAATTCAACACCGACGAATATCTGCGCTACCGAAGCGTCACTATAGCGGTAGTTGAACTCTGTAATACTGCGTTTACCGATCAGACGACAGAACTGCAGGAAGCTTCCCGGACGCTCAGGAATCTGTACGGCAAATAGCGCTTCTCTACGCTCACCGAACTCAGCTCTCTCCGCCACATGGCGCAAACGGTCAAAATTGATATTTGCGCCACTGTTAATTGCAACCAGCACTTTATCTCTGATGTCATTCTCTTTGATGTAACGCTTTAAGCCTGCTACCGAAAGCGCACCTGCAGGCTCAGAAATGGTACGCGTATCGTCAAACACATCTTTGATGGCCGCACAGATCTCATCGGTACTGACCAATACCACTTCATCCACAACTTTACGTGCCAGTCGATAGGTCTCTTTACCCACCTGTCGCACTGCTACACCATCCGCAAAAATACCGACCTGTTTCAGCTTGCTCCTTCGTTTAGCTTTCAGTGCAGTATATAAGGAAGGAGCATCTTCAGGTTCGACCCCAATCACTTTTACGGAAGGATAGACATACTTGATATATGCTCCCATTCCGGCAATCAATCCACCACCACCGACGGGTATAAATACCGCGTCCGGGGGTGTTGGGTGTTGACGCAACAACTCCATAGCCACAGTACCTTGGCCTGCAATCACGTCCGGGTCATCGAAAGGATGGATAAACGTTAGTCCCTGCTCTTTTGCCAATTCTTGTGACCGGATATACGCCTCATCATAAGAGTCTCCAGCTAACACGATCTTGGCACCGAGATTTCTGACAGACCGAACCTTGATAGGTGGCGTTGTTTTCGGCATCACAATCAGTGACTGAATCTTCAGCTTCCGAGCTGCCAATGCTACACCCTGAGCGTGATTTCCCGCAGATGCTGCAATGACGCCCTTTGCCCGTACGGCCTCGGGTAGATTGACGATCTTGTTGTATGCGCCCCGAAGCTTGAAAGAAAACACCGGTTGCAGATCTTCCCGCTTCAGATAGACCCGATTATCGAGTCTGCTCGAGAGCAACTGCGCAAATTCGAGCGGTGTTTCCTTGGCCACATCATAGACACGGGCCCTGAGAATCTTTTCGATATAGCGTTGCGGCATCAAAACCATCCCAATACTGATTAAAGTGAACGACTGACTTTCACCAGCCGCATGGGTATTATTACGCACACTCGGTAGAAACCGTATAAAAACATTGTGCGGCAATCACTTTGCATACCGGATCGCCTGCACACAATTATAAGGAGAGGATCAAATGACGGCAGATGAACTCAAGCAACAAGCAGCCAAGGCAGCTTTGGAATATGTCAAAGGCGGCATCATTGGTGTCGGTACAGGCTCCACAGTCAACCACTTCATCGACTACCTGGCTACTGTAAAAGGAAAAATCGATGGCGCCGTCTCCAGCTCTGATGCCTCAACTGAGAGACTCAAGAGCCATGGTATCCAGGTATCGGACCTCAATGCTACCGGAGAACTGGAGGTTTATATCGACGGAGCTGACGAGTCTGACCACTACCTTAATCTCATCAAAGGCGGCGGTGGCGCACTGACCCGCGAAAAAATTATCGCCGGCGCCAGTAAAAAATTCGTCTGTATCGCCGATGAAAGTAAACTGGTAGATGTACTTGGTAACTTCCCGCTGCCTGTCGAGGTTATCCCAATGGCTCGCAGCCATGTGGCGCGACAACTGGTCAAACTCGGCGGCACCCCCGTCTGGCGCGAGAACTTTTTCACCGACAACGGCAACGTCATCCTCGACGTCCACAATCTGGAAATCATGCAACCCATGGAGACAGAGCAGAAGATCAACGCCATTGCCGGCGTTGTGACTACCGGTATCTTCGCCCTGCGGGGTGCCGATGTGCTGATTCTGGGTAGCGAAGAAGGACCAAAGACCATTCTGCCTAAATAGCAGAAAGCAACACATATCATTCCGGCATTTGCCGGAATGATGAAAATACAAAACCACTGTATCTCCTCCTCACCTCCGACATTTGCACCTACTAATAATCCTTCAAATCAGACCGCTCAGACGGAACGATTCATCATGTTAGCGACGAAGCCTTCAATCGCATGGGCAGGGATGTTAAACACAGCGCAGTGTGTACTTGTAGATTCAGCACGACGAATTTTCTCGATATTATTTGCCGAAGCACAGGGATCTATGAAGGATTGCGTTTCCGCAAAACAGGGCTTAAGTCTTAGACCCGAACAAGGGCTGCGAAGCAATACTAAACACTTTTTATTTGTGACTAATATCGAAACTAGATATTCACACAATAAAAAACGGGGCCCGAAGGCCCCGTTTTTAAGCTTCAAAATGTCAGGTGACAATTAGAAGTTGTGGATCAGACCTGCGAACAGAGCATCCACTTCTTTACCAGATTGGTCTTCTTCATACGTGGTGTAACCAGCATGCCAAGTGGTACGCTTGCTCAGAGCCTGCTCGTAACCAACACTGATCTGAGTGACTTCGTTCTTAGGTGAGCTAACAGGAAGGTTGATTGAGACGTTTGGTGTGAAACCAGAAACCAGCTTAGCAGCGCCTGAGCGAGAAGAATCACCCGTCAGGTACTGGAGCTTGATCTTACCAGGTCCAACCTTAACGTTACCGCTAAAACCGATGGAATCAGGATCGTCAACACCTGGGAGATCCAGATCCAGGGAGTTAAACATCACACCAGCTTGCCACATACCACCGTTCCAGATGAAGGTACCACGCAGCAGAGAAGGATCAGCGTCTACAGCTGTACCAAGATCATAGGTGTTGTAGGCCAAAGAAGCGAAGATAGGACCATTGCTGTACAGACCAGCCAGAGAGACGTGGTTAGCCAGGCCGTCCAGCTCAAGATCAGCTCTTTCACCTGAAACCAAGGCACCTACGAAAGTCAGGCCGCCCATGGCAGGAGAGACGTACGCGATAACATTATCAACGCGGTCATCGCCAGGCATAACGTTAGCGAGATCACCATTAGGCAGATCACCAAACTGGTCGAACTTGCCCTGAGACATTTTCATCGGGGTGTCATGACGACCCAGCAGCGCAGTACCGAAACCACCGGCCAGACCGATGAACTGGTTACGATCGCCAAGGCCATCGCCAGAGTCATGGTTTACTTTGAATTCGAAGTGGTAGAGAGCCTTCAGGCCGTTACCCAGATCTTCACTACCTTTCACACCGATGCGAGAGTGAATGCTGTCCACACCCCAAACGTCAACACCGGTAGCACCAGTAGAAGCGGTGGTGTCAACATTTTCGACGATGAAGTGAGCCTTACCAAAGATGGTGGCGTCAGCCATGGCAGCAGCAGGTGCGACCAGAGCAGCGGCGATTGCCAGAGAAAGTACTTTTTTCATATTGAGTGAGCTCCAATGATGTGGTTGAGAAAATTTTTATCTACGCTGCAAATAATAGACAACGAAAAAACCGAAAGCAAGGTTTTTTTGCAAAAAAGACACAGAAATAACCAATGTATCAAAAAAACAACAAAGCAATGGAATTCAAGGCACTCGAACTAAAAATCAGATAGTTATATTAATAACCTAATGTTAATTAGACTTTTTTAGTGCTGTATGGATTGGCCTATGCAATCAATGTTGTGATTTTATTCATATAAAATAACAAACAACACATCAAGGTTATTAGAAATATTTCATGAATAGAGACAATGAGTTATGCGTGCGAGGTCATGGCCCGCTTGAGCTTATCGATCAAAGAGACTGTTTATGTGACTGCAATAAGCGCAAAACCTACAGACGAATAGCGGAAGCTATGGCCCAGTTAGTCTCGCACTGGATACCGGCATACATCGGCATAATTAAAGAGGCAGCCGATTAAACTCATGCAGAAAATGAAAGGTCGGCCTTGATACCTGGAATAATCTTCTCTCTGAGCAGCGTTCTCAATCCCTTCAAAACCGGGTAGTTAGTAGCGACTGACTGGATATATCCGAGAGTTCTCGGAATATCCTGTAGATAACCCGGCTTCCCATCCCGCTGGTTTAGACGGGCAAAGATCCCACCGGCCTTGAGATGGCGCTGCACCCCCATAAGGTCGAACCAGCCCAGGAATGCCGCTTCATGCTCGGATTGCAGGACACCCGACTGGAGCGCCAACTCAAAGTAACCCTTTACCCAGTCTTCTACCTGTTCCTGAGGCCAACTGATATAACAGTCACGCAACAATGAGACCAGATCATAGGTGACTGGACCCACCACAGCATCCTGGAAATCGAGGATCCCGGGATTGTGGCAGTCTGTCACCATCAGATTGCGGGAGTGGTAGTCTCGATGAACACACACCTGGGGTTGCTCCAGGGCGTTTTCAGCCAGTGCTTTGAACGTATCGTCTAGCATACGCTCTTCATCGGACGTCAGTTCGATCCCCAGTTGACGGCCGACCAACCACTCACGAAACAGCGCCATCTCCTGCATGAGCAGATCACGACTATAGTCCGGCAGACCTTTTGTCGGTCCACAGGCCTGGATCGTGACCAGAGCACCCAGCGCATCACCATAGAGCCGATCAACCGTGTTAGCTGAAAGTTTGTCGAGGTAGAGGTCAGGACCCAAATCCTCAAGTAAGAGAAAACCCTGACCGAGGCCACGCGCATGAATGTGAGGCACGTTGAGCCCAATGGCTTCAAAAGACTGAGAAACCTCGATAAAAGAGGTGATAGCCTCCTTTTCAGGCGGCGCATCCATAGCGATATAGCTTAGTGTTGATGTTTGGATACGGAAATATCGGCGAAAGCTGGCATCTCCCGATGCCGGCTCAAAGGTAAACTCATCCAAACCTGGCAATAGCTTAAGCCATGCCATTAACTGTTCAATTCTACGCGCCATTTTTCAGGTACTACTTCGAGCCATATACATCATTCGTTTTGAGTCTCTCCCGCACTTACGGGAGATGACTTGCAGATGGTGTCGGTAGTTTACAGTTCATGACACACCAGCAAAACGACTCATTGAAATAAGCATGGTATCTGATAGCCCCAAGAAATAAATGAAAAACACAAGGATGCCGATATCTGCCTATGACTGCATCCAAACGTCTTTCATAGACCTATCAATGCAATCAACAGCACCCGCCAGAGCCTTCCTTTACTTCCAGCATCGAAATCTCGCTGTGCTATTTTGCGTCCGGTAGACCCACATCACCTACAGCTGCTTTTTTAAATCTAACTTGCTGACGCATATCATCCGCAATGAGATAGAAGCAGGGCAATGCCAGCAGAATCAGCACTGTAGCAAACAACAGACCAAAACCGAGACTGACTGCCATAGGCGAAAGGAATGCCGTCTGTCCCGTGGCGAAGAAGATCAACGGCGAGATGGGGTAATCCCCCCATTAATAATGGGACTCAAAAGTAGTCACTGTTAAGCTGTCTGAGCCAGCTTCTGTATCGGGGTGATTCCACCTAAT
>JAHXHT010000051.1 GCA_025656435.1 Candidatus Thiodiazotropha sp. (ex Gloverina cf. vestifex)
ATTAGGTGGAATCACCCCGATACAGAAGCTGGCTCAGACAGCTTAACAGTGACTACTTTTGAGTCCCATTATTAATGGGGGGATTACCGTAAATTAGATTGTGTATCTGCTTATCATTACCCTCTACAAAGGGAGATAAGCAAGATGAACAAAAACGAAATAGAAGCATTAGCCCTGGCAGCAGCCAAGAATATCAAGACAGAAAAAGATCTGTGTGATTTCAGCCGGATGCTCAAGAAAATTACCGTTGAAGCAGCACTCAATGCGGAACTGGACGATCACCTTGGTTATGACAAGCATGAGTCATCACTCAGCGAGAATAATCGCAACGGCCATTCCAGCAAGACACTGATTACTGAAGATTGGAGTTTGGTGGAGTTTGGGGTCAGTGTAAAAACCCATCATCTCCCTTCCCCTTTGGTTTAGGACCGCGCTTTAACGGTATAACCCTGCGACCACTCAACACCTCCACTTCTCTTTTGAATCTATCATTACCCAGCACCATTCCTTGGTTGGCTGTATTTCGTATCTGATTCAATATTTCAGAATCAAGGTGCCCTGTAAACAACTCACGATAGGCCTTTGCCCTCTCTGTAACTGTTCTTCCAAGTTTCTGATAAATGTGGTGTGGTGTCCAAATCTTTATTTGCTGACCTAACCCGTTAGCCCGATAACTTGACCAATAGTACTCTTCTGGAGCAGACACCATTCCTGCTCTCACCGGATTAAGCTCAATATATCTTTGGCATACCAGGAGATACTCATCTTCATCTACGACACTTGATTTAAAGCGCCCCTCCCACAAGGTACCAGTTCTTTGATAAGTATGATTGAAATAACGAACGTAATATCGACCAAGTGTCTGCATCACCTTTGAAGCACCATCCGGTGTCGAGGGTGTCACCAATAGATGCACATGATTTGTCATAAAGACCCAGGCATGTATAGCGACCATGTACTTTTGGGCACATTCACCTAACCAATGGGCATAGGCAGCAAAGTCTTCCTCTGAAGCAAAACAAGGTTGTCTATTTATGCCGCGCTGAATGATATGTTGAGGCATCCCTGGCAAACAAAGCCTTGGTAGGCTGGCCATTTATCTCCCTTGATAAGTATATTGTCAGGCTACTATAACCAGAATATCCCGATGATTAACATTAGTTTTTACACTGACCCCAAACTTCTTTCAAACTTCTTTGTACTTTCCTTGGCAACCGCCCATTGTTGAGTCACATGGAAGCATTTTACCAGCCGAATTATAACCTCTCCTTGCACCAGCCATACCTGTATTATCCCCAAAATATCCGGCACTGTTCTTATCTGCATTGTGTGGACTATTACTTTTTATAATATTTCTCTCATGCGCCCTCATCTTGTAGTTTGCGTATGTTAGCATTGAGACTGAGTTTGGGGTCAGTGTAAAAACCCAGAGTTGATTAGCTATTAACTTGGTGTGACGGATGAACTATCAGGACTAAAGCTCAAGCGACATCACCACTGCATCCTCACGGGCCCGATCTGCAGCCGGATAGTAGTTTTTACGCTGGCCGATCCGCACAAACCCAAGATGCTCATACAGCTTCAGTGCTGCCAGATTACTTGATCTGACTTCCAGGAACGCAGTCTCCGTCCCATGTTGACGGGCGACTTTCAGCAGGCGCTCTATCAACTTGTTACCGAGTCCTTTACGCCGCCACTTGGGATGGATGCAAAGGTTGAGTATGTGGGACTCATCGATCACCACCGACATGACACCATAACCGATCACCACGTCATCAAGCAGTATCACCCAGCAGCAGTAACCGACCCGCAAACAATCATGAAAAATGCCCAGGGTCCAGGGAAAAGGATAGACTGCCTCTTCGATGGCTATCACCTGTGCCAGATCCTCCTGCTGCATGGGACGCAGACTCAGGAGTGGATCGCGCAACAGGGCGCTCACGCAGACGCTCCTCGCAGACTGGAGAGTGCCAGTTGTAGATCCTGCCAGGATTTGGCTTTCTGTTCGGGTGAACGCAACAAATAGGCTGGGTGATAGGTCACCACCAAGGGAATATTCTGCTCCCCAAACCGATGCACCCGACCCCGCAGCTTGCCTACGGTGATATCGGTCTTGAGCAGATTCTGTGCTGCGATCCGGCCCACCGCGAGTATCAAACCAGGCTGGATCAGCTCAATCTGACGCGCCAGATAAGGTTCACAGTTCAGGGTCTCTTCCACTTTCGGATCCCGGTTGTTGGGCGGGCGACATTTGACGATGTTGGCGATAAAGACCGACTCTCTTTGGTAGCCCATGGCCAGCAGCATGGCATTGAGCAGCTGCCCCGCACGCCCGACGAAAGGCTCCCCCTGACGATCCTCGTCGGCGCCTGGCGCCTCACCGATGACCAGCAGATCAGCCTGGGTATTGCCCACGCCAAAAACCGTTTGGGTGCAGCCAGCGCGTAATTCACAAGCACGGCAGTCCCGCACGCAATCGCGTAACGCCGGCCAATCCATTTGATCGACAGCGTGGCTTCGGGATGGGGTGGAAGATTGAGCAGGCGGTTCAATAGTGGGTTGCTGAGAAACCTGATTTACCACTGCCTCAGCAACCGTTTCCTCTGCCTGCTCTGGCACGAGATCCCGGCGTTGCCACACCGAGATGCCCATGGCTTTTAAATACTGTCTGCGGTTCAGCTCATCCATCGCCGGCAAATCACTCACACATTGCCGTTCTGCGGATGAGCCTTGCTAGGCGGTTCAAGAATCTTGTTCACCGCATTAATGTAGGCCTTGGCCGAAGCGATAACGATATCGGTGTCGGCGCCCTGACCATTGACGATCCTGCCCCCTTTTTCCAGACGGACGGTCACCTCGCCCTGGGCATCCGTACCGCTGGTGATGTTGTTGACTGAATAGAGCTGCAACTGGGTACCACTGTTGACGATGCTTTCAATCGATTTAAACGCCGCGTCAACGGGACCGCCACCAACCGCCTCACCCGGTTCCTCCTCTCCATCGAGGCTGATAACAAGATGGGCTCTTGGCGTCTCGCCAGTCTCTGAACAGACTTTCAGGGAGATCAGTTTGACCCGCTCGTTGACCGATTCGGTCCGAGTGTCGGTCACCAGGGCCTGCAGATCCTCATCGAAGATTTCATGCTTCTTATCCGCCAGATCCTTGAATCGGGAAAAGGCGGCATTCAGCTCCTCTTCAGCGTCGAAGGTAATACCAAGGCTTTCCAGACGGGTACGAAACGCATTGCGCCCCGAATGCTTGCCCAACACCATGCGGTTCTGGCTCCAGCCAACATCTTCGGCGCGCATGATCTCGTAGGTTTCGCGGGACTTGAGCACGCCATCCTGATGAATGCCCGATTCGTGAGCGAAGGCATTGGCGCCCACGATGGCCTTGTTCGGTTGCACCGGAAAACCGGTGATATTGGAGACCAGTTTGGAACAGGCAACGATCTGTGTGGTGTCCAGTTCTGACTGGCAGGAAAAGATATCGGGCCGGGTGCGTACCGCCATGACAATCTCTTCCAGGGAGGCGTTACCTGCCCGCTCGCCCAATCCGTTGATCGTGCACTCTACCTGGCGAGCACCGTTACCCACGGCTGACAGAGAGTTGGCAACAGCCAGTCCCAGATCATTGTGACAGTGCACCGAGAAAACCGCCTTGTCGGCATTGGGAATGCGTTCTCGCAAGGTCCTGATCATGTCGCCGAATTGATGGGGCATGGCATAACCCACTGTGTCGGGGACATTCAAGGTCGTGGCACCGGCATCGATCACCGCTTCGAAGATTCGGCACAGAAAATCGATCTCGGAGCGACCCGCATCCTCAGCGGAAAACTCCACGTTGTCGGTAAACTGCCGGGCACGCTTGACCGCGTGAACGGCCTGGGCAACGACTTCGTCCGGTTGCATGCGCAGCTTTTGCTGCATATGGATCGGCGATGTGGCAATGAAGGTGTGGATGCGTGCCGAGTTTGCTTCGCGCAAAGCTTCACCCGCCCGGTCGATATCCTTGTCCAGTGCACGAGCCAAACCACAAACCGTAGAGTCTTTGACTGCCTTGGCAACCGCCGCGACAGCCTCGAAATCGCCAGGACTGGCGATGGGAAATCCCGCCTCGATCACATCCACCCGTAGCTTTTCCAGGGCCTTGCCGATACGCACCTTCTCATCCTTGGTCATGGAGGCGCCTGGGCTCTGTTCTCCATCACGCAGAGTGGTGTCGAAAACAATCAACTGATCTGAATGGCTCATTTACTGACGCTCCGGCCGCTTTTTTGAATCGACTGCTGCGTTATATTTTGTATCACATTGACAGCAATCGCATTGTCACGATTATTCCTCTGATTCCGTCTCATCGGGATGATCCGTACCTGTTCGATGTTCACGATGCTTGCGTAACAGCAGCAGTGTCAGCACCGGGCCTGAAACAGCATAGGTGAGAGCCATCAGGAACAACACGGTGGGCGGATGGGTCTGGATAATGGCCAGGACCACCATGACCACCACCAATACGATGAAAGGCACCTTACCGTGAAAATCGATATCTTTGAAACTATGGTAACGAAAATTGCTCACCATCAGCAGGCCAGCCAAGGTAGTCAGAATGGCAGCAGGCCAGGCGATCGTCTCTCCCGCGATACCATAATCCACACCGAGCCAAACACCCCCGGCGACAATGGCCGCCGCCGGGGGACTGGGCAGGCCCTGAAAATATTTTTTGTCGGCAGTATCGACCTGGGTATTGAACCGAGCCAGGCGAAGCGCACCACTGGCGGTAAAGATAAAAGCCGCGAGCCAGCCCAGCTTACCCAAATCACTCAGCGCCCAGATATAGACCACAAGCGCCGGCGCAAGACCGAAGGAGACCATATCGGAAAGACTGTCGTATTCGGCGCCGAAAGTGCTCTGGGTTTTAGTCAACCTGGCAATCCGGCCATCCATCCCATCCAGCAACATAGCCACGAAAATGGCCACGGCAGCCGTCTCAAACTTTCCATTGACTGCGGCAAGGATGGCATAGAATCCGGCAAACAGCGCCGCCGTGGTAAGCAGATTCGGCAGTAGATAGATGCCCCGCCTGGGCTTTTTTGCCGTGTTCTGTGCCTTATCCATAATATTTTTCACCTGAAAGAAAGTCGTCCGCATTATAGCAGGGGGGTGGGGAGTTTTGAGTGATGAGTTTTTAGTGACGAATTTCTGTATTTGCTACACCGTGCAGAACCATGCACCTACATCCACTGGTATCCCGCTACTCCCTCTCCCTCAGGGAGAGGGTTGGGGTGAGGGGATTAGAACAGCTAACGCCTTGTTTTTATCACAACTTCCTCATCCTGTCCTTCTCCCTGAGGGAGAAGGGACGCTCAGTTTTGGGTTTCATGACAATGCCAAATAGATTTAACAGGACATCAATGACCCACACTCAAAACTTCAAAGCCTGCCCGAAGCTTTGACATCGAGGTAAGCATTGACCAGCTTGACCGGTAGCTGACGCGGTTCACTGTCGATGATCAACGCACCCTGGTGTCTCAGTGACTCATGGGACTGACGCCGGGTAGACAGATAATCGACTACACCCTGGAATAACAGTGCGGATGAGAGATCATGC
Source organism: Candidatus Thiodiazotropha sp. (ex Gloverina cf. vestifex) (assembly GCA_025656435.1). Classification (GTDB taxonomy): domain Bacteria; phylum Pseudomonadota; class Gammaproteobacteria; order Chromatiales; family Chromatiaceae; genus Thiodiazotropha. The sequence continues at coordinate 5,608 of JAHXHT010000051.1, forward strand.
ACCGGCTGATCGACAGCCCTGTCCAGCGATTGCTCCCGCAGATCGGCTATGACCACCAGATGGCGGCGGGAAAGCAGCGCAGCTGCCTTTATCAGATCCCCACTCTCTTCGTTACGGCTGTTGGTCAGGATGACAACCAGCGAACGGCGCCGTTGTAGCGGCATCAGCTTGTGAGCGGCGGCAAGATAGTCGGCAGCCTGCAGACTGGAATCGAGATCATAGGTACGGTCCAACAGACGACGCACCACATGCCCACCCTTCATCGGCGGCTGCCATCGAGACATACCGCCAAAGCTGAGAAAACCCACCGCATCACCCTGGCGATCAGCCACATAGCTCAACAACAACATGGCATTCAGAGCATGATCCAGATGCACACCATCCGCATCCTGGTGGCGCATATGCCGCCCGCAGTCGAGCATGAAGACCAACTGCTGGTCCCGCTCATCCTGATACTCCTTGGAGATCAAACGGCGATAGCGGGAGCTCGCCTTCCAATCGATCTGGCGTAACGCATCTCCGGTGCGGTACTCCCTCAATTGGTGGAAGTCACTGCCCTCCCCCCGACGCTGGCGTCTTCTGACACCAATCTGACTCAGATGGTTGTCGGTGGCCAACAGTGCATAGTGCGCGATCTCCCGAAAATTGGGGAAGACCCGGACACTGGCAGGCAACTCGACAAACCGCTTCTGACACCACAGCGCCAGCGGTGATTGCAGCAGCAGATCAACGCCCTTAAACAGGCCGTCTCCCCGGCGTGTCGGCAAAAGCCGATAACGCACTGTTGCCTGTCTGTCGGCAGGCAGAACGAGACTACTCGGCATCCCCTCTGCCTTGAAATCACCGGGGTGGTGATCATGTAGTTGCAGGACCAGCGCAGTGTCAGACTCGTTGACCAGCTTCAGACTCACCTCCGACCAGACCCCGACCGGGATACTGGTGCGCAGATCACGCTCCACTTTCGGAGTCAGCTGACCGCGTAGTCTGAAGAAGTCCAACAATCCCATGCCCAACAGCAGAGCCGCCACTAACTTCCAGACGTCTGCAAGCGGCGGCAGCCAGATTGCCGCCAGCGCCAGCAATGAAAGCAGCGCCAGTGAAATAAGTAGTCGGGGTGCAGGTATCACTGCCGGGGTGCGGGAATGTTGTCGAGAAGATCGCGCAGCACATCATCAGGCTGATAGCCCTCGATCTCCAGGTCCGTCGATAACCGAATACGATGGCGCAGCACCGGCAGGGCAGCCGCCTTGATATCATCCGGCGCGACAAAATCACGCTGCTGCAGAAAGGCCTCGGCCCTTGCCGCCCGCAGCAAAGAGATACTCCCGCGAGGTCCCGGGGCGGCATCGATCCCATTCCAGTCCCGTGCAGCCCTGACCAGACGAACCGCGTAATTGACCACCGCCTCATCCATCTGCAGGCCGGCGATATGCGCCTGCACCTGCGGAATCTCATTGGTCTTCAACAGCGGTCGGATCGCCGTCGTGTCGAGCTGGTCCGCAACAGACCCCAGGGTTACCTGCTTGACCATTTTTTGCTCTTCATCCTCATCGGGGTAGTCGATCATAACCTTGAGCAGAAAACGATCGAGTTGCGCCTGGGGCAGCGGATAAGTCCCTTCCTGTTCGATGGGATTCTGCGTCGCCAGCACCAGGAAAGGGGGCGACAGGGGAAACGTCCGTCCCTCGATGGTCACCTGTTGCTCCTGCATGGCTTCCAACAGGGCCGATTGTGTCTTTGCCGGGGAACGATTGATCTCATCCGCCAGCAGCAGGTTGCAGAACACCGGCCCCTTGCGCACACGGAAATTGTCACTCTTCATGTCGAACATGATGTGCCCGGAGATATCACTCGGCATCATATCCGGGGTGAATTGGATACGGCTGAACTCACCCTGCACAGCGGCCGCGAGACTGCGTACCAGCAGTGTTTTGCCGAGACCCGGCACGCCCTCCACCAGCACGTGCCCCGCTGAAAGCAGCGCCAGCATCACCTCGTGGATCACCCGTGTCTGTCCGACGACCGCCTTTGCGATCTCCGTCTCCAGCGCCCGCACCCGTTTCAGCAGGGTCTCGTCGAGGCTGTTGTTCTGTTCGTCCATTGCTATCTCTTCTTGGTTTGTGGGTGCAACGCCGATAACAGACGCTGCAGATTTACCGTGGTCTTGATCAATTGTCCGCTCTCACCTTCACACCCATAGAGCGCCTGCTCTATCGACTGCGGTGTCAGGCCTGTACGCTCTGCCAGCCACTGGCAGCGGGCCGGAGGTTCCAGTCGCAGTAACAGGGGGTGGCTTGCCAGCCAGCGTTTTTCGACCTGTCTGCGGGCACCTTCCAGCAGACCTGTGGCAGGATCGGTGCGCCAGGCATATTCCGATGCCGCTTTCAGGTGTTCCAGCAGATTTCTACGTTGTGAATAGGCCAAAAAGCGTCGCGGGCCGATTTGCTCTGTCATCCTCCACAGCATCAGGAGAATCAGCACCGTCAGACTCGCGATAAGATAGGGCGCCCACTGCCACAGAAGCCGCAGCAGGGAAGGCATCTGCGTACTGTAGAGCAACCATGCCTGGTCGTAATCGGCAGTCAGCCTGGCCAGCAGGAGTGCGTTGTCCGAGTCACCTATGCGGCTATTGTCCCAGTATCGGTTGTCAGTGAGGAAGGTTATCCAACCTTCTCCCCAGGAAAAGATCAGCAGGTTGGGGAAGTCGTCTGCTGGCGTTTTCCAGTATTCATAATCGGATTCCACCAGAAACCAACGGTCGGGGTCGAATTCTATGGTCAACTCCTCATCGTTACCGGGTAGTGCAATGACCCTGGCGTCCTCTGTGTCATCACTTTCAGTCTCTGTCGAACTCAACTCGATACCAAAATATTCCAGTAGCGGATGGTTCGTCTCATCATCGATCAAACGCCCGGGACTCACTACCAGATGGCCACCACTTTCGACCCAGTTCAGCAAGTCTGTCTGGCGCGCCTGGGGCAAAGGGGCACCCAAGTCCTTGACGAAGAGCGCACCGATCTCATCCGGCGGCAGCGTCAGATAGTGCCGACCCGAACGGCTCTCCACCTGCATACCCAAACGGTCGAGCAGGCGTTCTGCAGCCAGCCAGGGATTGCGTCTCGCCTCAGCTGACATATCGGTTCTGACCTCTTTGGAGACACGTTCGAAATTGGCCCAAAACCAATAGCCAATACTGCCGAATATAAACAGCAATAGGAGCAAGACAGCAGCCACTGCGACCCGGTTAGACGTCATGACTCACCACCGAAGCAGGCCTGCCACTGTTGGCACAGGTCCAGCGCCTGCGTCTTCTCAGGGAGATGGTGACCATAGGCCAGTATCAACCAGACCACCGTCAGCTGTGAGAAAAACTCATTCAGGTGACCGCCCAACTGCTCATCTGCCAGATGGCTGCATTCACCTTCGGTAGCACCGTCAGGTATCTCCATGGCATGTCGGTGCACCAGGGCGGAGAGTGCACCCCGGTAGAGCAGGCTGAATGCCTCTCGATATTCACCGGACTCTATCAATTGCGCAGCCAGGGTGGCGGGATCCTCCGGCAGGCTTTCTGGACGCAGGTCGAGATCGGCAATATGGGTCGACAGGTTGCGTTGCCCGTTTTCCCCAGCTTTGCCCAATGACCTCAGATACCCACTGTTCTGTAAAAACCAGTAGATCAAATAGGCCAGAACACCCCCCGCCAGAAGCCAAAGGAGAAGTTCGGAAACGGCAGCAATATTACTGTTAAAGCCCTCAAACGGGCTTCTCAGCCATTCCACCAACCCACTGTTGTCTTCTTCTTCGATCTCACCGATAAATTTCCAGCTTGTGCGCTCTTCATAGCTACCGAGGTCCTCCTCCGCCAGAACCTCATCAATCGTTTCGCGCACCAGCACACGGTCAGACTCCCCTGCCCAAACGAACTCCGCAGGCATCATTGATACCGAGAGGCAAAACAACAACACCAGAGTCAAACCACCCCCTGAACGACTCTGCCGATAACGTTGGGCCATTCGCTTGAGCCCAAGCTCCAGATCCCAGGCCTCGAGTTCACTGCGCCGGGTGAGATAGAGGGCAAACCCGCCAGCCACATAAAATGGTGCCACCAGGGACATGCCAAACAGCGCACAGATCTGGTGAATCCACTCACCGACCACATCGGGCTCCAGCAGATAACTCTGCCAATCGACCCAGCGCAGCTCTTGCGGAATCAAGATCATCAATAGAAGGATGAAGCTGGACTCCAATGCCACCTCGAAGTGGTGGCCAATAATCGTCAGCCAGGTACCGGCATGTCCGTCGCGGCCAAGGACACGTATCCGTTGCGTGCGAGGCTTGCCCTTCAGCTTTTCCAGCACAGCCACCGGCATGACAAAGGAACGGGAGGGACTCAATCGTCGCCAGGTCAGATTGGCAAACAGATGGGGCAGTACAATATGCCGCCAGTGTTTTCGCATCTCCTGCCAGGAAGGCCGCTCATCAAACAGCCTGCGTCCCAACCAGTAGAGCAACGGGGGCTCGTACAAAGGTTTAAACCACCAAAGCAGCACACCCGTGACGATAGGGGTTAAAGGCAGCAAGGTCAGTAGCACCATCAGGGGAACAGCACTCACCAGCCAGAGCAGCCAGAGCGACACAAACCACTGTCGGGCCAGCATAAATCCGAGATCTATACCCTCCCAGGCTGAACGGGGTCGCAGTTTGACGGCAATTCTAGTGGGATCCACCCTGCCCCCTTCCCATGAAGACGAGATAGAGAATCACCCATAGCCAGAGGATTGCCGCGACGCCATATTTGACCTCGGGGGTGAAACCGCTGGATGACCAGAAGGCCTCGATAAACGCCGCCACCAGCAGCATCAGGGCTGCGCCCATGACCAGCTGCAGCGCCTCTTGGGCATGGCGCTTGAGCGTCTCCAGACGCCCCATAGGACCAGGTGCCACGACAGCCTTACCCAGCAGAAGACCCGCAGCGCCGCAGATCACAATGGCGGTCAACTCGAAGGAACCGTGTCCGGAGACGAACGGCCAGAAGGTCTCCTGATAACCGAGGCGGGTCAGATGCCCTGCTACGCCGCCAATCACCACACCATTGAGGAGCAGCAAAAAGAGTGTCCCCACCCCCAGCAGAATACCCAATGCAAAAGTACGGAAACCGATGCCGATGTTGTTCAGAATATAGAAACCGAACATGGTGAAATCAGTCTCCGAGTCCCGCTCGAGTGAACGTCCCGGATGATCATTCGCCGGGTCGTACGAACTCTCCATCTGCGCCACACTCTGCCCATCCAATACCGTGTAGATCAGATCTTCCTGTAGATAACAGCCGGCCCCCATCAGCAGGGCGGGTAGCAGAAAGGTGAGCAACGAAATATAAAAATAGAAGCGGTTTCTTCTCAGGGCCTGGGGAAATCCGCGAAACAGGAAATTGAACAGTCTCCACTGCCAACCTGCTTGTTTGCGATAGAGCAGCGGATGTCCACGCAACACCAGACCATGCAGATAAGCCACCAGCGCCGGACTGAAACGCCGACTGCGTGCCAGGGCATAGTCGCTGCACAAGCGCCGGTAGTGTTGAGGAAATCGCAACTGTTCGCCCAGGTCTTTGTGGCGCTTGCGCTTGGGTCGATGCAGATCCTCGATCAGCTCGCCGATCTCCTCCCACAGTGTCTGATTCTCGGCCTCGAAGGCTTCCTGTCGCATCAGCGTCCCTTGATTATCCAGTTGGCATAGCCGTAGAGGATATCGACACCCTCACCTCCCTGCCTACCGGTGACTTCCGACAGGAAATCCGCCAGCTCTTCTTTGCGGCCTTGAGTCAGATGCTCGGCCCTCTCACTGAATGCCAGCAGTGTCAGTTGTTCATCCTCGGAGAGATCCAGAGGGGGTTTCTCCACCACATCCGTTGGCGTCTGTGTACGTTCCCGGCCCTCATCCCGATAGACCACTAAGGTCCCTGCCGCCAGATCACCCAGTCGCTTGAACTCCCGATTGATCAGCATGGTAACCAGCCCGGTCGCATAGAGAAACGGCAGAAAATCAGCGGTTCTCAGCAAGTTGCGAATAACGGAGGCCGTTGGTGTTACCGGGGTGCCATTGTCCTGGATAACCAGAATACCCATCATCCGCTTACCCGGTGTGGCACCGTTCTGCAGCTCAAAAATTACCGGATAGAACCACTCGATGAGAAAGAAACCAATCAGTAGAATTGCCACGCCCACACCATCGAAGAGTGCGAGTATTACAGATAGGACCAGATAGAACAGACTACGGGTGAGGGCATCGATGGCCCAGGCAGAGGCGCGGACAATCGGGCCTGCAAGGCGGAATTCCAGCCTGACACCCTCGGGTATCTCGTAGAACCCGAGCGTATCGATTGGCGCGGTACCGCCCCCTTCGCTGATGTGCTCTTCCATGCCTTACAGGCTAGGGCCTGTTAACACTAATTTGATCGTCACTGCCAAGACCATTTTTTTGTCCAGCAAGGCAGAAGGCGTGCAGTGTAGCCGGTCTACATAAGTGACTGATAACGCCGCTGGACGAAAAAATGGCCTTGGCCCTCCGGGTTGAACCTGAAAAAGCGCCACTCGGCGTTACTCGTCGCTCATTTGGAACAATCAAACTACGCTCCTCGTGCCTTGATTGGCGCTTTTTCAGGTTCAACAGTGGCAATCAAATTAGTGTTAACAGGCCCTAGTCTATCACACAAGCGTGTCGCTACCTCGTGAAAGATTTTGGGACATCCGAGTCCCCAAAATCGACTCGCCAACGCGACAGCCATTATGCCCCGACCGTC